>NZ_JARUXD010000043.1:0-29629 GCF_030433875.1 Curtobacterium sp. PsM8
CTTACTGTTGGTCGGCTGCGTCTGTTGTGTATAAGAGACAGAACCACGGACGTCCGTGGTTCGAGCCGGTTCCTGTTGTGCGACGACAGTCCGCGCCGCGAGCTGCGCCGCGAGGTGCCGCGAGGTGCCGCGGCGCTGCCTACGGGGTCAGGCGCGTCGGGCCACGGAAGAGGTACGTGACCTCGCGGATCGACGGCTCGCCGAGCATGAGCATCAGCACGCGGGCCAGACCCATGCCGAACCCGCCGTGCGGCGGCACGCCGTAGCGGAAGAAGTCGAGGTACCAGCCGAGCTCGGCCGGGTCGAGGCCCTTCTCCTCCGCCTGCGCCGTGAGGACGTCGACACGGTGCTCACGCTGGGCGCCCGTGGAGATCTCGGCGCCGTTGAACAGCAGGTCGTAGCTGTTCGTGAGCGTCGGGTCGTCGGCGTGACGCATGTGGTAGTACGGCCGGATCGAGGCGTCGTAGTCGGTGACGAAGACGAACTCCGACCCGTGGTGCTCCTTGGCCCAGGCGGACACGCGGCGCTCGCCCTCGGGGTCCAGGTCGCCGTCGGCGCGGACGACGTCGTGGCCGCTCTCGGCGACGATCGTCCGGGCCTCGGCCAGGGTCACGCGCGGGAACGGCGTGGACGGGACCTGCAGCTCGAAGCCGAACACCTCTTCGATGTCCCTGCCGTACTTCTCCTTGACGGCGGTGATGCCGGCGACCAGGACCTCTTCGTGCATCGCCATGACGTCCTCGTGGGACTCGATCCACGAGAACTCGGCGTCGACGCTGGTGAACTCGGTCGCGTGGCGCGAGGTGAACGAGGGGTCGGCGCGGAAGGCGTCGGCGATCTCGAACACGGCACCGAAGCCGGCCGGCTGCGCCATCTGCTTGAAGTTCTGCGGCGACTGCGACAGGTACGCGGTGGTCTCGAAGTACTCGAGCTGGAACAGCTCGGCGCGGGACTCCGACGCGGACGCCATCAGCTTCGGGGTGTGGATCTCGATGTAGTCGCGCTCGACCCAATAGGTGCGGAACGCGTGTTCCATCGTCGTCTGGATGCGGAAGATCAGGTTCTGCTTGCGGTTGCGCAGGTCGAGGAAGCGCCAGTCGAGACGCTTGTCGAGCGACGAGTCGTCGGCGATCGGGGTCTCGGGGATGGCGGCGCTGACGACGGTCAGGGTGCCGACCTTGACCTCGAGCCCGCCGAGCTTGACGCGCTCGTCGGCCTTCAGGGTGCCGGTGACGTGGATGAAGGAGCCGTGCGCCAGGCCCGAGATCGTCTCGGTGGTGGCGAGGGCCGCGGCGGAGGCGTCGTCCCCCTCGACTGCTTCACGGGTGGCGGGGTTGACCAGCTGGACGGCGCCGCTCTCGTCGCGGAGGACGACGAACTGCACCTTCTTCTGATCGCGGACGGTCTCGACCCATCCGGCCACGGAGACGGGGCCGTCGGGGAGGCTTGCGAGGTCGGCGATGCGGGTGCGTTCGATCACGGTCGTCGAGTCTACCGGCCGGGCGCGCCCGTGGCGTGCCGGTGGCGAACTCGGTCGGGCTGCGCCTCTCCCTGCACAGCGGCACCGCTCGGAGCGTTCGTCCACAGGGACGACCGGGAGGCCCGCCCCGGCTCCGCCAGGTCCCTACCGTCGTCGTCGTGGCCAGGTCGTGGGAGGACACGGGGCGGGACTCATGACGGAGGGTCCCGGTGCTGCGGCCTGGCCACCCACCCACCCACCCACCCACCCACCGCTGATCGCGGATCGACGGGATCAGACCGACGCGCGCAGCCGCCCCAGGGTCCCGATGAACTCCTCCGCCATCGCGGCACGTTCCAGCAGCTTGGCGTGCCGGGCCCGGGCGTCGTCGAGGAACTCGTCGAGTCGGGCAGCCAGCGCCGCGGCCTCGGTGGGGTCCGCCGTCGCCAGCCCGTCGACGACCCGCAGCAGTCCGGCCATCTCCTCGAGCGTGAACCCGAGGGGCTTCATGCGGCGGATGACGAGCAGGCGCTCGAGGTCCCCGGCCGTGTAGACCCGGAATCCGCCGGACGTCCGACCGCTCGGCACCAGCAGCCCGACTTCGTCGTAGTGCCGGATCGACCGCAGCGACATCCCGGTGCGTTCGGCGAGTTCGCCGATGTGCATGGTGGTGGGGGCGTCCGGGGCGGTCATGTCCGCCATCGTGGCAGAAGCGGTCGTGAGCAGGCTCCGGTCGCGGCAACCCTCACGCGGCGGTAGGGTCGCTCCCGATGTCGATCACCAGCACCGTCCCCGGCGCGCCGAGCGTCCTGTCCGCCCTGCGTTCGCCGCGCCTGCTGACCCGGGAGGTCCTGGCCGGCGTGGTCACCGCGCTCGCCCTGATCCCCGAGGCGATCTCGTTCTCGGTCGTGGCGGGCGTCGACCCGGCCGTCGGGCTCTTCTCCAGCGTGGTCTTCGCGATCGTCATCTCGATCGTGGGTGGCCGTCCGGCGATGATCTCCGCAGCCGCCGGGTCCGTCGCGCTCGTCATCGCCCCGCTGGTCCGCGACCACGGCGTCGCCTACCTGGTGCCGACGATCGTGCTCGGCGGCCTGTTCCAGCTCGTGCTCGGGTTCCTCGGGGTCGCCCGGCTGATGCGCTTCATCCCGCGGAGCGTCAACGTCGCCTTCGTGAACGCGCTCGCGATCCTCATCTTCACCGCGCAGTTGCCCAACCTGTTCGGCCACGACGTCCCGTTCGTCGTCTGGCCCCTGACCGCGCTCGGCATCGGGCTGATCATCGGCGTCCCGTACCTCACCAAGGCGGTCCCGGCGCCGCTCATCGCCGTGGTCGTGATCACCGGCATCACCGTCCTGTTCGGGGTCGCCGTCCCGACCGTCGGCGACGAGGGCGCGCTGCCGACCGCACTGCCCGGGTTCAACGGCGTGACCGTGCCGTTCACGCTCGACACCCTGCGGCTCATCGCGCCGTACGCGTTCGGAGTCGCGATCGTCGGGCTCATCGAGACCCTGCTCACCGCACAGCTCGTCGACGCCGTCACCGAGTCCCGGTCCAGCGCCTGGCGCGAGTCCTGGGGACAGGGCATCGCGAACATCGCCGCCGCCTTCTTCGGCGGCACCGGCGGGTGCGCGATGATCGGCCAGACCGTCGTCAACGTGAAGACCGCCGGCGCCCGGACACGCGTGTCGACCTTCACCGCCGGGGCCGCGATCCTCGTGCTCACGATCGTGCTGCACGACGTGGTCGCCGAGATCCCGATGGCCGCGCTGACCGCTGTCATGCTCATGGTCTGCGTCGCGACATTCGACTGGCACAGCGTCCGACCGCGCACCCTCCGCCGGATGCCGCTGGGGGAGACCGCCGTGATGGTCATCACCGTGCTCGTGGTCCTGGCCACCAACAACCTGGCGACCGGTGTCCTGGCCGGTGTCGTGGTCGCCGCGCTCGTCTTCGCCCGCCGGGTCGCCCACGTCGTGGAGGTCGTCCGCGAACCCGTCGACGAGCACACGGTCCGCTACCGGGTCCGCGGCGCGCTGTTCTTCGCGTCGTCGAACGACCTGGTCACCCGGTTCTCCTACGCCGCGGACCCGGAGCACGTGGTCATCGACATGACCGACGCGCACGTCTTCGACGCCAGCACCGTGGCCGCCCTCGACGGGATCGAGCAGCGGTTCGCCCAGCACGGGTCGACCGTCGAGGTCGTCAACCTGAACACCGGGTCGACCGCCCTGCACGGACGGCTCTCCGGCCACCTCGGCTGACGGCGCACTGAACAGGTGTGCAGCCGTGGATCTGCTGAGCGGCGGGTGGGCGAGCAGGACCGACCTACACTGGAACCCATGCCCGCGAACACGATCCACCTCGTGCGGCACGGCGAGGTCCACAACCCCGACCGTGTCCTCTACGGGCGGCTCCCGGGCTTCGGTCTGAGCGAGCTCGGCACCCGGATGGCCGCCACCTCCGCCGCCGCCTGGAAGGACGCCGGGGTCGACGTCCGCGCGATCGTTGCCTCGCCGCTCCAGCGCACGCAGGAGTCCGCTGCTCCCTGGTCGGCCGCCTACGGTCTCGACGTCCGGCTCGACGAACGCCTCATCGAGCCGACGAACCGGTACGAGGGACAGCCTCCCGGGTTCACCAAGCGCTCCGTCCGACGCCCGACCGAATGGCCGTGGATCGCGAACCCCTGGCGACCGAGCTGGGGCGAGGCGTACGAGTCGATCGCGAACCGCATGCTCGCCGCGGTCACCACCGCCTGGGAGAGCGTCGACGGCGGGGACGTCGTCCTCGTCAGTCACCAACTCCCGATCTGGATGGTGCACCGTCGCCTGGCGGGGGAGCCGCTCTGGCACGACCCGCGCAAGCGCCGGTGCGACCTGTCCAGCATCACGAGCCTCCAGCGGGTACCCGACACCGCCGCCGGTCGTTTCACCGAGGTCGGGTACGCGGACCCGGCGGCCGACCTCCGCGGGTCAGCCGTCGACGAAGGAGCAGTGTGACCAGCACGACCCGAACGAACCGCACTCGCGCCACGCGCCTCCGGACCGCCGGGGCCGCCGCGATCGCCCTCGCCGCCGCGATCGCGCTGGTGGGGTGCAGCTCCGCCAACGACGGCCTCGCCGCGCAGTACGGCAAGGGCAACACCCAGAACTACATCTCCGGCACCGGCGCGGTGACCGAGGTCGCGGTCGACAAGCGGACCGACCCGATCGACTTCACCGCGAAGTCCATGGACGGCGACGAGCTGTCCGCGAAGGCCATGCGTGGCGACGTCGTGGTCATCAACTTCTGGTACGCCGGCTGCCCGCCCTGCCGCGCCGAAGCCGGGTACCTCAACACGGTGCAGGACGAGTTCGCCGACGACGACGTGCACTTCATCGGCGTCAACGTCCGCGACGAAGCCGGCACCGCGAAGGCGTTCGAACGGAAGTTCGGCGTCGACTACCCGACCGTGCTCGACGCCCGCAGCGGCACCATGCAGCTCGCGCTCTCCGGCGACATCGCCCCGAACGCCGTGCCGACCACGATCGTCCTCGACAAGAAGGGCCGGGTCGCCGCCCGCGTGCTCGGCGCCGTCGACGGTCCGAGCATCCTGAAGACCCTGGTGGACGACGAGCTCACCGGCAAGGCGTCCTGACCCGTGTCCAGCGGGAACCCCTTCGCCGACGCGATCTTCAGCGGGCAGCTCCTCATCGGCCTGCCGGTGGCGGCGCTCGCCGGACTGGTGTCCTTCCTGTCGCCGTGCGTCCTGCCGCTCGTGCCGGGCTACCTCGGCTACGTCAGCGGCATCGCGGACGGCAGCCGGCACTCCCGCGGCCGGGTGCTGCTCGGCGTGCTGTTGTTCGTGCTCGGCTTCACGGTCGTCTTCGTCCTCGGGTCCGCGGCCGCCGGCGCCGTGGGCTTCTGGCTGGTGCGCTGGCGTGACCTCATCGTCCAGCTCATGGGCATCGTGGTGATCGCGATGGGCCTGGTGTTCATCGGGCGGTTCACGTTCCTGCAGCGGACCGTCAAGACGAACTTCACCCCGCGCACCGGCCTGCTCGGCGCCCCGCTGCTCGGCATCGTGTTCGCTCTCGGGTGGACCCCCTGCATCGGCCCGACCCTGGCGGCCATCAACCTCATCAGCTTCCAGTCCGGCAGCGCCTGGCAGGGCGTCGTGCTCGGCATCGCGTACTGCATCGGGCTCGGCGTGCCGTTCCTGCTCGTCGCCCTCGGCGCCGGCTGGGCCTCGGGCGCGATCGGTGTCGTCAAGCGGCACATGCGCACCGTCAACATCATCGGAGGAGCGATCCTGATCGTCATCGGTCTGCTCATGGTCACCGGCATCTGGTCGGCCGTCATGTCGAGCGTCGGGGCGGTGATCCAGAGCTATGTCCCCGCGGTCTGACACCGACCAGGACGACGTGACGGACGCCGGCACCACCGGCACCGACAGCGCGTCCGACCCGCAGCGCCCGTCCGACCACGTCGACGGCACGCCCGTCGTCTCGACCACCGCCGACGGCATCGCGCAGCCGAAGCTCGGGCTGGTCGGCTACCTCCGGTTCGCCTGGCGGCAGCTGACGAGCATGCGCACGGCGCTCTTCCTGCTGCTGCTCCTCGCCCTCGCGGCGATCCCGGGTTCGCTCGTCCCGCAGACGCAGGCGGACCCGAACGGCGTCACGCAGTACAAGAACAGCCACCCGCAGCTGACCCCGGTGCTCGAGAAGCTGCAGGTGTTCGACACCTACACCTCGGTGTGGTTCTCGGCGATCTACCTGCTCCTCTTCATCTCGCTCATCGGCTGCATCGTGCCGCGTACTCGGCACCACTGGCAGGCACTCCGCACCCGGCCGCCGAAGACCCCGGCGCGGCTCGGCCGCCTGGCCGGCTTCCGGTCGGTGACGATCAGCGCGGCAACGATGGGCGGCGCGACCGTGGGCGGCCAGACGGTCGGCAGCGCGGCGGGCGCGGCCACGGGCCTCCCGTCCGTCGACCACGCGGTGACGACGGCCATGACCCAGCTGAAGAAGTCGGGCTACCGCGTCGAGCGGTTCGGCGACTCCGTCAGCGCCGAACGCGGCTACCTGCGGGAGACCGGCAACCTGGTCTTCCACTCCGCGCTCGTCGGCGTGCTGCTCGCGGTCGGTCTGGGCGGTGGGTTCAGCTACACCGGACAGCGGCTGCTGGTCGAGGGGCAGTCGTTCACCAACGTCATCGGCGCGTACGACTCGTTCAACCCCGGACGCTGGTTCTCGCCGAAGGACCTCACGCCCTACAACCTGACGCTCGACAAGTTCACGACGAAGTACGAGGAGCGCAACCTCGACGCGTTGGGGCAGGCGACCGACTACTCGGCCACCGTCTCCGCGCGCCTGAAGGACGGCACCGCGAAGACCAGTCGTCTCGGCGTCAACGAGCCGCTGTCGATCGGGGGGACGAACGTCTACCTGCTCGGCAACGGCTACGCGATGCAGGTCACCGTCCGCGACGGCAAGGGCAACGTGGCGTTCCAGGACGTCGTGCCGTTCCTGCCGGACGACGCGAACTACACCTCCACCGGCGTCATCAAGGTGCCCGACGCGTCACCCGACCAGCTCGGCCTGATCGGGTTCTTCTACCCGACCGCGGTGCAGCAGACGAGCGGCACGAACGCCGGTGCGTTCACCTCGAACTACCCGGACACCAAGAACCCGATGCTGTCGCTGCAGGTGTACACGGGCAACCTCGGCCTCGACGACGGCGTGCCGCAGAGCGTCTACCAGCTCTCGACGAAGGGCCTGCAGCAGATCGCGGGCCGGCAGTCGGACACCCCGAGCATCGCGATGAAGCCCGGTCAGACGAAGCAGCTGCCGGACGGCGCCGGCTCGATCACGTTCGACGGGGTCAAGCGGTACGTGTCCCTCGACGTGCACCACGACCCGTCGCAGCTCTGGGTCGCCTTCTTCGCGATCCTGTCGGTCCTGGGCCTGCTCACCTCGCTCTTCGTCCCGCGCCGACGCGTGTGGGTGAAGGCGGTACGGAAGCCCGGTGCCGAGGACGGCGAGTTCGACCTCGAGTACGCCGGGCTCGCGCGCGGTGAGGACCCCAACCTCGAACGCGCGGTGGCGGACATCGCCCAGAAGCACATGTCGGACCTCGGAGTTAGGATCAGCAAGTGAACACGACGACCCTTGCGACCTACTCGGTCGTGCTGACGTACTCCGCGATGGCGGTCTACGTCATCGCGTTCATCTCCTTCGCGCTCGACATGGCGAAGCGAGCCGGCGACGTCGGGCTCGAGACCACCCGCGGCGGTTCGGCCTCGGACCGTGACGACGCCAGCGTCGCCACGGTCGCGACCGTCCAGGGCGGCACCGTCGTCCTCGAGCGCGTGCAGCAGAAGCGCGCGGGCGACGACGTCAGCGGCGGCCGCGGCCAGCGCGGCTCGAAGTTCGAGCGCGTCGGCATGGCCATGACGATCCTGGCCCTCGTCGTCCACATCGGTGCGATCGTGCTCCGCGGCATCGCGGCCGACCGTGTGCCGTGGGGCAACATGTTCGAGTTCTCGCTGACCGGCACCGGCCTGATCATCGCGGTCTTCCTGCTCGTGCAGTTCTGGCAGGACCTCAAGTTCCTCGGGGTGTTCATCACCGGCCTGGTGATCATCCTGCTCGGGATCGCCACGGTGAACTACTACGTGCCGGTGCGCCCGCTGGTGCCCGCGCTCGAGTCCTACTGGCTCGTCATCCACGTCTTCGTCGCGATCGCGGGCACCGGGTTCTTCGCCCTCGGCGCCGGGCTCGCGGTCTCGCAGCTGGTCCAGACCTACCGCCAGGGCCGTCCGGTCTCGCGCCGACTGCGCTTCATGGAGACGCTGCCCGACGCCGACCGGCTCGAGGTGCTCAGCTACCGGGTGATCCTGGTCGGCTTCGTCCTCTGGACCTTCACGCTCATCGCCGGTGCGATCTGGGCCGAGCGGGCCTGGGGTCGCTACTGGGGCTGGGACACGAAGGAGGTCTGGACGTTCATCATCTGGACCCTCTACGCCGGCTACATCCACGCGCGGGCGACCCGCGGGTGGCGTGGCGCGCGGTCCTCGTGGCTGGCCCTCATCGGCTTCGCGGCCGTGATGTTCAACTTCTCGGTCGTCAACGTCTTCTTCAAGGGGCTGCACAGCTACTCCGGTCTGTGATCGATCAGGGTCTGTGACCCCCCGGACGCGACCACGGGACGGACGGGAGGCCCGACACCAGCTGGTGTCGGGCCTCCCGTCCGTCGTGTGGTGCGGCCCTATGGCCGCGCTGCGAGCAGCGCGTGCACCCGACCGAGCCGCGCCAGCCACCACGCGGTGCGCTCGGGGGAGGCCGCCCACCGGTCGAGGAGGTCCGGGTCCGGTTCGACCCGCCGCACCGCGATCCGGCCGCCGACGGGCAGGAGCGGGTCGGCGGTGACGTCGCCGGTGAACATGGCCGCGGTGCCGAGGCCCGCCGCGTACCCGGCAGCCATCGCACGCGAGGCCAGGAACGCCCCCATGCCGAGCCCGATCGAGGTGTCGATCGCGCTGGAGACCACGCAGGGCAGCCCGGCCTCGGCGATGACGGCCTGCGCGGCGGTGACCCCGCCGAGGGGCTGTGCCTTGACGACGAGCACGTCCGCGGCTCCTGCGCGGGCGACGGCGAGCGGGTCGGAGGCCTTCCGGACGCTCTCGTCGGCGGCGATCCGGACGCCCAGTCCGGCCACCCGGGTGCGGAGTGCGGCGAGGTCCGCCACCGTTGCGACCGGCTGCTCGGCGTACTGCAGCCGGAAGGGCGCCAGGCGTTCCAGGGCGGCGGTGGCCTGCTCGAGGTCCCACAGCCCGTTCGCGTCGACGCGGACCTCGGCGTCGTCACCCATCGCGCGACGGACCGCGGCGACCCGGGCGACGTCGTCCTCGATGCCCGTGCCGGGTTCGGCGACCTTCACCTTCGCGGTGGTGCAGCCGGGGTAGCGGCGGAGCAGGTCGGCGACGTCCTCGGCGGCGATCGCGGGGACCGTGGCGTTGACGGGAACGCTGTCCGCGCCGGGCTCGTGTCGGGTCCAGCCGAAGTCGATCGCGGCACGGAGCCACGCGGTGGCCTCGCCGTCGTCGTACTCCACGAAGGGGGAGAACTCGGTCCACCCCTCGGGTCCGCGGAGCACGAGCGCCTCGCGCACGGTGATGCCGCGGAACCGGACCCGCATCGGCAGGGCGACGACCCGGGCGGTCGCGAGCAGGTCAGGCAGATCGGGGACGACGGCGGGAGCGGTCGGGTTCACGGCGGGCACCCCGTCATCTTCGCAGGAGCGCCCAGCCGGCCTCCCGGACTCTCCGAGGGGACCGCCAGGGCAGCGCACTAGCATCGCTGCGGTCGACCACCGGTCGGCCGTGCCGGTGCCGATCAGGGCAGCCGGTCGGGGACGGACGAGGAGGCTCGGTGGCGACGGACGACTTCGCGCGGCTGATGCGTCAGGGCACCGTCGACGTCACCCGGCAGCCCGCAGCTCGGCGTCGGAAGAACCCGATCACCGGCAAGATCGCCCTCGGCCTCGCGGTGGTCGCCGCCGCGGTGGACGCCAGCGCGTTCGCGGTGTTCGTGGGCGGCGACACGACCTTCGCGTTCGGCATCTGCTTCGTCGTGGTGTTCCTGACCCTGGTCGCCGCGGTCCTGGGCTTCATCGCCGCGGTCGGTTCGTTCGGCCGCTGGTACGGGGTCGTCGGCGTGGTCGTGGCGTTCTTCGCCAACCCGGTGATCCTCATCGTCCTGCTCGTCATCGTCGCTCCGGAGATGCTCTCCGGCATGGGCGCCAGCTAGCCCGGCGGTAGGTTCGGAGCATGCCCTCTGCCGTCTCCGACCTGTTCGACCCCGACGTCTGGACCACCGCCCCGATCGCCGAGCGGTTCACCGACATCACGTACCACAAGCACGTCTCCGGCGGCATGGTGCGCGTCGCCTTCGACCGCCCGGAGGTCCGCAACGCCTTCCGCCCGCGGACCGTCGACGAGCTGTACCGCGCGCTCGACGACGCCCGCCAGGACCCGCGCGTCGGGGTAGTGCTGCTGACCGGCAACGGCCCGAGCCCGAAGGACGGCGGCTGGGCGTTCTGCTCCGGCGGCGACCAGCGGATCCGGGGCCGGAGCGGCTACCAGTACGTCGGCGACGAGGGCGCGCCGCCCGAGGGTGTCGACCCCGCCGCCGCGCAGGCCTCGATGGGCCGGCTGCACATCCTCGAGGTCCAGCGACTCATCCGGATGATGCCGAAGGTCGTCATCGCGGTCGTGCCGGGGTGGGCCGCCGGTGGTGGGCACTCGCTGCACGCGATCTGCGACCTCACGATCGCCAGCGCCGAGCACGGCAAGTTCAAGCAGACCGACGCCGACGTCGGGTCGTTCGACGGCGGCTACGGCAGCGCCTACTACGCCAAGCAGATCGGCCAGAAGCTCGCGCGCGAGGTCTTCTTCCTGGCCGAGGAGTACTCCGCGCAGCGCGCGTACGAGATGGGCGCCGTCAACAGGGTCGTGCCGCACGAGGACCTGGAACGCGAGGCGATCCGCTGGGGCGAGACGATCCTCGGCAAGTCGCCGACGGCGATCCGGATGCTGAAGTACGCCTTCAACGCAGTCGACGACGGCATGGTCGGCCAGCAGGTCTTCGCGGGTGAGGCCACGCGCCTCGCCTACGGCACGGACGAGGCCGTCGAGGGTCGCGACTCGTTCCTCGAGAAGCGCTCGCCCGACTGGACCGCGTTCCCCTGGCACTACTGATGACCCGTCCGCTCGTCGCGGTGAGCGCCGCCGACCCGTCCGCCGTGCTGCGCGGACTGGAGGCGGCACTCGCCGGCGGCCCCGCGCTGCTCCCCGTCGCGACAGGGGCTCCGGCGCTGCCGACACCGCCTCCGGCCGACGTCCCGCGGCGGGTCGCGCTGGTCGTCGAGACGAGCGGCTCCACCGGCACCGGCAAGCGGGTGGCACTGTCCTCGGAGGCGCTGCTCGCAGGGGCGGCCGCCGCGGACGCGGCGCTCGGCGGACCGGGCGGCTGGGTCCTCGCCCTGCCGACGCACTACATCGCCGGGCTCAACGTCCTGACGCGGTCGATCACGGCGGGGACGACACCCGTCGTGCTGCCGACCGGACACTTCGACGCGGCGGCGTTCGCGGACGCCGCCGACCGGCTCGTCGTCGGACCCGCCGCCCCCCGCCGCTACACGTCGCTCGTGCCGGTGCAGCTCGCCCGCGTCCTCGACGACCCGCGTGCGACCGCGGCCCTCGGTCGGTTCGACGCCGTCCTGGTGGGCGGTCAGGCGACCCCGGTGGCCCTCCGTGAGCGAGCCCGAGCGGCGGGCGTCCGCATCGTGACCACCTACGGCGCCAGCGAGACGAGCGGCGGCTGCGTGTACGACGGCGAGCCGCTCGGCACCGTCCGCGCCGAACTCGTCGACGGCGAACTGCAGCTGGCCGGGCCGATGCTCGCCGAGGGCTACCTCGACGACCCGGCCCGGACGGCGTCGGCCTTCACGGAGCGGGACGGGCACCGCTGGTACCGGACCGGGGACGCCGCGACGATCGTGGACGGCCGGATCCGGGTGACCGGACGGCTCGACGACGTCGTCATCTCCGGCGGTGAGAAGGTCCCGCTCGGCGCGGTCGAACGCATCGTCCGCGAACTGCCCGGACAGGACGGCGCCGTCGTCACCCGCCGGGCGTCGGGGGAGTGGGGCGAGGTACCGGTCGTCGTCACCGAGCAGCCCGTCGACCTCCAGGTCGTCCGTGCCCGGGTCGGGGACGCCCTCGGACGTGCCGCCCGTCCGGCCGAGGTGCTCGTCGTGGACCGGATGCCGATGCTGGCGACCGGCAAACCCGACCGGCGTGCGGTGCGGGCGCTGGCCGATCGCGAGGGGTGAGCCCAGCCTCCCGGCCGCGCCGGTACGCTTGGCGGTCGTGGCACGAGCGAAGAACACGACACGTCCGAAGGGCCGGTCCGGCAACCCGGCGAAGGCCGCTGCCCCGCAGCGCACCGCCCGGCGGGCGACCGCACGCGACTGGATCGGCGGGGCGCGTCTGCGCACCCTGACCCTCGGCGTCGTGCCCGTCGTGCTCGGCACCGCCGTGGCCTACGTCGACAGCAAGGCGACCGGTGACTTCGGGGCGTTCCTGGGCGCCGACGCGCACCTGGCGATCGCCCTGCTCGCCCTGGCCGTCGCGCTGTTCCTGCAGATCGGTGTGAACTACAGCAACGACTACTCCGACGGGGTCCGCGGCACGGACGAGTTCCGCGTCGGCCCGGCCCGCCTGACCGGGGCCGGCCTGGCGAAGCCCCGCACGGTGCTCACCGTCGCGCTGACGTTCTTCGGCCTCGCCGCGGTCGCCGGCGTCGTCATCGTGGTGCTCACCCAGCTGTGGTGGCTGCTGCTCGTCGGTGCCGCGGCGATCGTCGCCGCCTGGTTCTACACCGGCGGCAAGAAGCCTTACGGGTACAACGCCCTGGGCGAGGTCTTCGTCTTCGTGTTCTTCGGCCTGGTCGCGGTGCTCGGTACCCAGTACGTGCTCATCGGCCAGGCGACCCTCAGCGGGTGGGCCGCCGCCGTCGCCGCGGGCCTGTTCGCCTGTGCGGTGCTCATGGTGAACAACATCCGCGACATCGGCGAGGACACCGCCGCCGGCAAGCGCACGCTCGCCGTCGTGGTCGGCGACACGGTGGCACGGGTGCTGTTCGCGCTCTTCCTGCTGCTGCCCTACGTCGTGCTGATCTGGTTCGTGCTGCTGTACTTCCGGTCCGGGTTCACGTACTTCTCGCTGCTGCTCGCGCTGCCGGCGCTGCTGATCGGCGTGACCTCACGGAAGCCGCGCGAACTCATCACGGCGCTGCAGCTGTCGTCGTTCTCGGCGTTGGCGTACGGCGTGGTGCTCGGCATCACGCTCGCCGTCCAGCCGTAGCGGTCAGGCCTCGTCCGCGACGTCAGGCCTCGTCGTCGACGTCAGCTCTCGTCGGGGCGCTTCCGGAGCGTGACGTCGGTGTCGGCGGGGGCACCCGCGTCGGAGGCGGTGTGCTCGTCGGCGGTGTCGACGAAGTCGTCCTCGAAGTCGCTGTCCGCATCGCGCTCCGGTCGGGCACGGCGCTCGGCGATGCTGGTGGTCACGGCACTGCGGAGACCCGGCAGCGCGATGTACGACACGAGCAGCCCGATCAACGCGCCACCGATCGCCGCCCAGTACCAGGGCAGCCCGATCACCAGCAGCACGACGAGTGCCACGACGAAGATGCCGAGCCGAGCCAGGGTGTAGACGAGCCACGCTTTCACCCTGCAAGTGTACGGACGCCGGTCTCCACGGTGACCGGACGGAGGCCAGGGCGGTCACAGCCGGCCGGCCTAGGCTTCGAGGATGGTCAGGTTGTGGCTCGTCATCGTCGTCGTCGCCGTGGCGTTCACGGTGTTCGCCCTGATCGACTGCGCCACCATGCCGCGCACCCGGGTCCGGTCGCTGCGCAAGGGGATCTGGGTCCTGCTCATCGTCGTCCTGCCCGTCCTCGGCGGTGTGATGTGGTTCCTGCTCGGCCGGACCCCCGCCGTCCCGCGCGGGAACGGTGGCGGTGGTGCCGGGTACCGTGGTCCCGAAGACGATCCCGACTTCCTCGGTGGCACGACGCCTCCCGGGCGCAAGAGCGATGACAAGGACCAGGACGACGCGACCCTCCGATCCCTCGAAGACCAGTTCCACGACGGCGACGACGACGGCCGCCCCGATCGGTGACGGCACTGCCGGTGACGGCACTGCCGGTGACGGCACTGCCGGTGACCGCGCTGCCGCTGACGGCACCGCCGGTTCCGGCAGCCCCGCGACCGACTTCGCCCTCGCCTTCCTGCAGGAACTCGCCCGCGCCGGCGTGACCGACGTCGTGGTCAGCCCGGGCTCCCGGTCGCAGGCCCTGGCCCTCGCCGCGGTCGCCCTCGAGCGCGCAGGGGGCATCACCGTGCACGTGCGGCTCGACGAGCGCACCGCCGGGTTCTTCGCCCTCGGTCTGGCGATCGAGTCCGGGCGTCCCGCCGCGGTGGTCACGACCTCGGGGACCGCGGTCGTCAACCTGCACCCGGCCGTGCTCGAGGCGCACCACTCCGGCGTGCCGATGATCGTCGTGTCCGCCGACCGTCCGGCCGAACTGCGAGGCATCGGCAGCAACCAGACCACCGTCCAGCCCGGCGTCTTCGGTGCTGCCGTCTCCTTCGTCCGCGACGTCCAGGCGCCGAGCGCACACGGTGTCGACGACGACGCCCGCGCCACCGTCCGGTCCCTGGTGCGCGAAGCCGTCGCCGCCGCTGCCGGGCACGCCGGGCAGCCCGGTCCGGTCCAGCTCGACCTGGCGTTCCGTGAGCCGCTCTCCGCCGGGCTCGACCGGGTCGAGGGTGTCCCCGACGACCAGGTGGACCTGGCGTACGCAACCCGTCGGCCGACCGCGGCGCTGCCGGTCGCCGAGCTGGCTTCGGACGACGAACCCGCCACCGTGGTCATCGCGGGTCACGACGCCGGCGCCGACGCCGAACGGATCGCCTGGGAACTCGGTGCGCCGCTCCTGGCCGAGGTGTCGAGCGGGGCCCGCTTCGGCCGCAACCTCGCCGCCGCCTACCGCGAACTCCTCCGCGACGAGGACTTCGGCGGCCGGGTCCGGCGCGCGGTCGTCCTCGGCCACCCGACGCTCAGCCGCGAGGTCCCGGCGCTCCTGCAGCGCGCGGACGTCGAGACGGTCGTGGTCCGTGGGGCCGGAGCCGACGTCTTCGACCCGGCCCGTGCCTCCCGGCCGGACGCCGCGACGCAGGTCGTCTCGGACGTCCGCGTCACCGGGCGCACCGGACCGGCACACCGTGCATGGGTGGGCCGCTGGGTCGCCGCGAGCCGCTCGCTGCTCGGCGAGGGCGACGCCGGGCCGGACCTCGACGCCAAGCGGTCCGCCGACCGCGCCGAGCGGAACCGGTTCCTCAAGGACGAGGTCGCGCTGCGCCGCCGTCCGGTCGACCGCGCCATGCTCGCCGAGGCGGTGTGGGGCGTCACCTGGCCGCACGACCGCCTGGTGTTCGGGGCATCGCAGATCATCCGCGTCGCCGACATGACCGTCGCGGGCAAGAAGATCCGCGTGCACGCCAACCGGGGTCTGGCGGGCATCGACGGAACGATCTCCACGGCGCTCGGCATCGCGACCGCGCTGGAGGCCGAGTCCGGAGCCGTCGGCACCACGCGTGTCGTGGTCGGGGACCTCACGTTCCTGCACGACCTCGGCGGGCTCGTCACCGGGACGGAAGAGGCACGACCGCGTCTGCAGGTCGTCGTCGGCAACGACGGCGGCGGCGCGATCTTCCGCGGGCTCGAGGTGGCGGCGACCACCGCACCCGAGGACATGCGGCGGATGATGACGACCCCGCAGCACGTCGACGTCGAACGGGTCGTCACCGGCCTCGGGTGGGAGTACCGCCGGGCCGAGACGTGGGGCGACCTGGAACGTGTCCTCACCGACCCGGCCGAGCGTGTCGTCATCGAGGTGCCGTTGGCCGACTGACCGGCCAGCGCAGCCCGGCCAGGGCAGCACGGCCCGGTCAGCGCAGTCTGGTCAGAGCGGCGCGCCCTCAGGCCAGCGCGTCGACGACCGGTCGGAACTTCAGGCGCGTCTCCGCGACCTCCCGTTCCGGCTCGGACCCGGCCACGATCCCGGCGCCGGCCCACGCGCGGACCGTGCCGTCCTCGTCGATCTGCGCGCTCCGCAGCGCGAGCATCCACTCGCCGTCACCGGAGGCCCCCAACCAGCCGACGGGACCGGCGTACCGGCCGCGGTCCACCCCCTCCAACTCGGCGACGAGGCGCACGGCGACGTCGGTCGGGGTGCCGGCGACGGCGGCGGTCGGGTGCAGGGCGTCGGAGACGTCGAGCGCGGTGACGCCGGCGGGCAGGACGGCCTCGACGTCACTGGCCAGGTGCCAGACGTTCGGCAGCTGCAGCCGGAACGGTTCGGGGTCGACCCGCAGGTCCGCGGCGATCGGCTGCAGCGACGCGACCAGGCTCGAGATCGCGAAGGCGTGCTCCTCGAGGTCCTTCGTGCTCGCGGCCAGGGTCTCGGCGGCGACCCGGTCGCTCTCGGCGTCCGTCCCCCGTGCGGCACTGCCGGCGAGGACCCGTGCGGTGAGGGTGCGGCCCTCGGTGCGGGCGAGTGTCTCCGGGGTCGCGCCGATGAGTCCGTCGACGGCGAAGGTCACGCACGTCGGGTAGGCGGCGGCCAGGTCGAGCAACACGGCACGGCGGTCGGCGTCCGGCGGCAGGGTGCCGACCAGGTCGCGGGCCAGGACGACCTTCTGTGCCCGGCCCGCGCGGATGGCGGTGACCGCGGCGGCGACCGAGGCGGCGTAGGCGTCCTCGTCGACCGCGCCGGGGCGCAGTGCGACGGAGACGTGGGGGCCGACGCGGGGGACCGGCACCGAGGTGCTCGTGAAGGGCAGGGGCTCGGGGGTGTCGGTGGTGTCGATCGCGGTGATCCACGCCCGACCCCGCCGACGTCCGACCACGACACGCGGCACGATGAGGACACTCGTTGCGGCGGAGTCGTCGGCGAACGCGAAGGTGCCGAACGCCACCAGGCCACTGCCGCGGAGCCGCACCGGGTCGTCGACGACGGCGGCGGCGACGACCTGTCGCCAGAGTGCGGAGGCATCGCGCATCCGGCTCGGACCGGAGAACTCGAAGCGCAGGGCCTCGCCGATCCCGACGATCCCGTCCCCGCCCCGCACGAAGGCCATCGGGTGCGCGGCGAGCGTGTGGCGGAGGACGGCGCCCGGGTCGTCGAGGATCCGGGTCGAGACCGTGAGCGGCTGGACCGCTGTGGTGGGACGGGTCACGGACCGATGCTACGCGTCAGGGCGCGCCCGGGGTGCGCGGCTCCTGCACGGCTGCCGGGAAGCGTCCGGTCGCGGCCTCTAGGATGACTGGGTGAGCAGAGCGGACATGCAGAAGCGGCCGGACGAAGTGGCGGCCATGTTCGACGACGTCGCAGCGAAGTACGACCTGACCAACGACATCCTGTCGGCGGGCAACGCACCGCTGTGGCGCGTCGCGACGGTGAAGGCCGTCGACCCCCAGCCGGGCGAGCGCGTGCTCGACCTGGCTGCCGGCACCGGGACGAGTTCCGCTGCCCTGGCGAAGAAGGGTGCCGAGGTCACCGCCCTCGACCTGTCGTCGGGCATGATCGCGGTCGGTCGCGAGCGCCACCCCGAGATCACCTTCGTCGAGGGGGACGCCGAACACTTGCCCTTCGCGGACGAGTCGTTCGACGCGGTCACGATCTCGTTCGGGCTGCGCAACGTCAACGACCCGATGCAGGCCCTGACCGAGATGCTCCGGGTGCTCAAGCCCGGCGGCCGTCTCGTGATCTGCGAGTTCTCCACCCCGCCGTTCGCCGCGCTGCGTTTCGGCTACACCACGTACCTCAAGCGGGTCCTGCCCGGCATCGCGAAGCTGTCCAGCAGCAACCCGGCCGCCTACCGCTACCTGGCCGAGTCGATCGAGGCATGGCCGGACCAGCAGGTCCTCAGCCAGTGGCTCCGCGGCGTCGGCTTCACGATGGTCGCGCACCGCAACCTGACCGCCGGCATCGTCGCCCTGCACCGTGGCCGCAAGCCGGTCGAGGGCAGCGTGCGCGAGTCCGCCGCCCGCCGTGCCAAGGCGCGTCGCGAGCACCAGCCCACGGGCGAGCAGCCCCGCGTGGAGCCCGAGGCCTAGGCCAGCGGCCCAGGTCCCCACCGCCACCCCGCGAGTCCACCGCCACCCGCGAGTACGGAGCAGCAGTTGAACCCGAGTGTCCCGGTCGCCCGACGTGCACCGAGTCTCCGAGCGTCCCTCGGCATCGGCGAGCGGCTGTTCGCCACCCCGGCGGACCGTCGTTTCATCGCCGCGGTCGACGACGGGCTCGAGCACGTCGAGCAGGGGCTCGAGGACGCCATGCGTTCCGCCGACACCCTGGCCGACACCACCAGCCGCTACCTGTTGTCGGCGGGTGGCAAGCGGATCCGTCCGACCCTGACCCTGCTCATCGCACAGCTCGGTGACGGCGTGACCGACCACGTGGTCAAGGCAGCCGTCAGCGTCGAGATGACGCACCTGGCGTCGCTGTACCACGACGACGTGATGGACGAGGCCCCGGTGCGCCGCGGTGTCCCGGCCGCCCACGTCACCTACGGCAACAACATCGCGATCCTCACCGGGGACCTGCTCTTCGCCCGCGCCTCGCTCATCACGGCGGACCTCGGGCCCGAGGGCATCCGGATGCAGGCCGAGACCTTCCAGCGCCTGTGCATGGGGCAGCTCCACGAGACCACCGGCCCGCAGCCCGAGGACGACCCGGTCGAGCACTACCTCCAGGTGCTCAGCGACAAGACCGGTTCCCTCATCGCGACCGCTGCCCGCGCCGGCGTGATGTTCTCGGGCGCCGACCGATCCCTGCTCGGGGCCGTCGGCACGTTCGGCGAGAAGGTCGGCGTCGCCTTCCAGCTCGTCGACGACGTGATCGACCTCGCTCCGGCGAAGGACAAGACCGGCAAGATCGCCGGCAACGACCTCCGCGCCGGCGTCGACACGCTGCCCCTGTTGCAGCTCCGTCGTCGTGCCGCCTCGGACCCGGACGCTGCGGCCCTGGTCACCCGCATCGAGCGGGACGTCCGTGACGCCCCGGACGACGCCGTCCACTCGGACGCGTACCAGAGCGCCGTCGCCGAGCTCCGCGACCACGAGGCGACCCGGGCCACCCGTGCCCTCGCCGCGAGCTGGGCCGACGAAGCGGTCACCGCCCTGGCCCCCCTGCCGGACGGCACCGTGAAACGAGCCCTCACCCGGTTCGCGGAGACGGTCGTCGACCGCAGCCGCTGACCTGAACGAAACTGGAGACCGAACAGTGCCCACCCTCCGACTCGCCATCGTCGGCGCCGGTCCGGCCGGCATCTACGCCGCGGACATCCTCCTGCGGGAGGCGCGCGGCTTCGACGTCTCGATCGACCTGTTCGAGCAGCTCCCGGCCCCCTACGGCCTGGTGCGCTACGGCGTCGCGCCCGACCACCCCCGCATCAAGGGCATCATCAACGCCCTCCGCGATGTCCTGGACCGCGGCGACATCCGGATCTTCGGCAATGTCCGCTTCGGCGAGGACATCACCCTCGAGGACCTGAAGCGGCACTACAACGCCGTCGTCTTCTCGACCGGTGCGATCAAGGACGCGGACCTCGACATCCCCGGCATCAACCTCGACGGCTCGTACGGTGCCGCCGACTTCGTCAGCTGGTTCGACGGGCACCCGGACGTCCCGCGCACCTGGCCGCTGACCGCCGAGAGCGTCGCCGTGATCGGCAACGGCAACGTGGCACTCGACGTGTCGCGGATCCTCGCGAAGCACGCCGACGACCTGCTGCCGACCGAGATCCCGGCGAACGTCTACGAGGGACTCAAGGCCTCGCCCGTCACCGACGTGCACGTCTTCGGTCGCCGCGGTCCGGCGCAGGTGAAGTTCACCCCGCTGGAACTCCGCGAACTCGGCGAACTGCGCGACGTCGACATGGTCGTGTACGACGAGGACTTCGACCACGACGAGGCCTCGAAGCTCGCGATCGCCACCAACAAGCAGGTCACCGTCATCGACCGTGTGCTGCAGCAGTGGCGCACGCGCGAGGTCGGCGCGGCCAGCCGTCGCCTGCACCTGCACTTCTACGCCAAGCCGCTCGAACTGCTCGGCGACGACGACGGCGCGCTCCGCGCCATCCGGTACGAGCGCACCCGTCCGGACGGCCAGGGTGGTGTCGAGGGCACCGGTGAGATCCGCGAGGTCCCGATCCAGGCCCTCTACCGCGCGGTCGGCTACGTCGGCTCACCCCTGCCCGGGGTGCCGTTCGACGAGCGCTACGGCGTCATCCCGAACCACGAGGGCCAGGTGCTGGACACCGACGGCAACCGGATCCCCGGCGTGTACGCCACGGGATGGATCAAGCGCGGCCCGGTCGGCCTGATCGGACACACCAAGTCCGACGCGATGGAGACCGTGCAGCACGTGGTCACCGACCAGGGCACCTGGTGGAGCCCGGAGGACCCGTCCGAAGCGGCGATCCCGGCACTGCTCCGCGAGCGCGGCGTCGAATTCACGGACCTCGACGGCTGGCACGCCCTCGACCAGCACGAGATGGCGCTCGGCGAGCCGCAGGGTCGGGCCCGGGTCAAGGTCGTGCCGCGCGACGAGATGATCGACGTCTCGCTGCGCCGTTCGCACGCCGACTCGCAGTCCTGACCCGGTCGCGGGTCAGCGCATGACGACACAGCGCCCGGTACCCCGGCTCGGGGTGCCGGGCGCTGCGTCGTCCGATCGGCTCGTCGGGGTCGACGTGGCCCGGTCGCTCGCCCTGTTCGGCATGATGGCCGCCCACGTCGGCGACGTCTCCGAGAACGTCGACTGGGCCGACCCGACGAGCCTCGGTGCCGTCGTGAACGGCCGGTCCGCGGCGCTGTTCGCGGTGCTCGCCGGGGTCTCCATCGGACTGGTGAGCGGCCGCGACCGCCCGCCCGGGCCACCCGCGATCGGCCGGGTCCGCGCACGTCTGGCACTCCGAGCCGTCGTGGTCGTCGTCGTCGGGCTGCTCCTGATGGCACTGCAGACGCCCGTGTACGTCGTCCTGCCCACCTACGGCGCCCTGTTCCTGCTGGCCCTGCCCGTCCTCCGCTGGCGTCCGTGGGCACTGCTCCTGCTCGCCGTCGGCTGCGCGGTCGCGTCGGCTCCGGTCGCGCTGGCGATCGTGCCGCTCTACGCCGACGCCGACATGTTCGGCGTGCAGCTCGGGCTCGTCTACCCCGTCGTCACCTTCTGGACGTACGTCCTGGTCGGACTCGCGGTCGCGCGGTCACGGCCGGGAGGCGCGGTGCGGCAGGTCCTGCTCCTCGCGTCCGGCACCGTGGTTGCGACCGCCGCCTACGTCGTCGGGAACGCCGCCGCACCGATCCCGTTCGACACCACGTACGCGTTCCCCGGCGTGCCCTTCGTGCCGTCCCGCTCCGATGCCGGTCAGGCGTTCGCCCAGGTGTTCCTGTCGCCGCGGGACCACTCGTCCTCGATCGTCGACGTCGTCGGCACCGCTGCCGTCGCCGTGGCCGTGATCGCGCTGTGCCGCCTGCTCGTCGACGGACACGGGCCGCTCGTCACCCGGATCGCGTTCCCGCTGGCCGCCGTCGGGTCGATGCCGCTCACCGTCTACGCGCTGCACCTCGTCGTGATCGCCGCGTGGCCGGAGATGCCGCAGGGACCGACGACGTGGTGGGCCTTCGTCGTCGGCTCAGTGCTGTTCGCGATGCTCTGGCGCCGGTTCCTCGGCCGTGGCCCACTCGAGCGGCTGACGGCGCGGATCGCCTCGGCGGTGCCCGCACCCGCGCCGGGGCCGGCACCACGCGCCTGACCGTGCGGTCCGCTCCGGCGACCGCGCGCCGGGCGTGACCCGCGGGGCGGTCGGGGGACGGGCCTCCCGGCCGACAGACCGGCTCGGCGGCCGGCCGCTACTGCAGCGCCGCGGTGAGCCGCGCGACGTTGTCGAACACCCTCGACCGACGCGGGCGGGTCAGCCACTCGTCCAGCGTCAGCTGGCGGCTGGCCGCACGGTAGTCGTCCTGGACGTCCCGGAGCGCGTCCACGAAGGACTTCCCACGCACCATCACCGAGATCTCCAGGTTCAAGGTGAACGAGCGCATGTCCATGTTCGACGACCCGATCACCGCGACGTCGTCGTCGATCGTGAAGTGCTTCGCATGCAGCACCGTCGGCGCACGGTACAGCCAGATCTTCACACCGGCCCGGAGCAGCCCCTCGTAGTAGGAACGCTGCGCGTGCCAGGTCATCGCGTGGTCGCCGATCTCGCCGACGAACAACTCGACCTCGACCCCGCGCTGTGCGGTCGTCGTGATCGCGTAGAGCATCGAGTCGTCGGGCACGAAGTACGGCGACGTGATCGACACCCGCTCCTGCGCCGAGTACAGCAGCGCGTTGAACAGGCGCAGGTTGTTCTCGCCGTCGAAGCCCGGGCCGGACGGCACCACCTGGCAGTCCAACGCGTCCGCCCGGTCTGCGCGGTGCACCGGGTCGCTCTCACGGAGCAGCAGCTCGTCGGTCTCGCTGTACCAGTCTGTGACGAACAGCGCGTTGATGCCCGCGACGACCGGCCCCTCGAACCGGGCGAACAGGTCGCGCCACCTGAGACCGCGCTCGATGTTCGCCTTCGTGTCGTAGGAACGGTCGATGAGGTTCTGCGACCCCGTGAACGCGACCGAGCCGTCGACGACCAGGATCTTCCGGTGGTTGCGGAGGTCCGGGCGCTGGAACTTCCCCTCCATCGGCAACAGCGGCAGCATCAGGTGCCACTCGATGCCGGCGGCGTCGAGGAACGCCAGGGTGTCCTTGAAGTACGGGTACCCCCGGCTCGCCCAGTGGTCCATGAGGAAGCGGACCGTCACCCCACGGGCCTGCGCCCGCGCCAAGGACTCGAAGAACGGCCGCGTGGTGTCGTCGAGGGACGCGATGTAGAACTCGACGTGCACGAACCGCCGAGCGGCGTCGACGGCGTGCGTCATCTCGGCGAAGGCGTCGTCGTAGTGCGGGTACAGCTCGGCCTGGTTGCCACCGACCAGCGGCATCGCGCCGAGCTCGCGGTTCAGTCGGGTGATGCTCTCCAGCCACGCGGGCCACGGGTGGTCACGACGCACCCGCTCGATGCCCTCGGTCTGCTCGAGGATGTAGCGGTTGATCTCGGTCTGCTTCTCACGGCGCGACCGCGGCAGCTTCGTCGACCCGAGCACCAGGAAGAGGATGAATCCGATGTAGGGGATGAGGAAGATCGCCAGCAACCAGCCCGTCGCCGTCTGCGGCTTCCGGTCGATCGGGACGTAGACGAGGGAGAAGGCGCGGATCGCCAGGTCCAACAGGACCAGGATGATGATCAACGCGACGACGAGCCAGTGCTCCACGGTGCGGGTCGGTGTCTGCGCGGGGGAGCGCGGGTCAGCGGAAGTTGATGAACTGCAGGGGCACGTCGAACTCCTGGCCCTTGAGCAGCTGGATGGTCTGCTGCAGGTCGTCGCGGCTCTTCGAGGAGACCCGGAGCTCGTCGCCCTGCACCTGGCTCTTCACCGTCTTCGGTGCCTCGGCCCGGATGACCGCGCCGATCTTCTTCGCGATGTCCTGCTCGATGCCGTTCTTGAACTTCACCTCGATGCGGAACTCCTTCCCCGAGGGGAACGGCTCGCCGGCGTCGAGGCTCTTCAGGCTGATGCCGCGCTTGATCGCCTTCGTCTGCAGCACGTCGAGGACGGCCAGCGCGCGCTCCTCGGTCGACGCCTTGATGAGGACGTCCTCGCCGCTGAACGCGACGGACGCGCCGACGCCCTTGAAGTCGTACCGCTGCTCGATCTCCTTCGCCGCCTGGTTGAGGGCGTTCTCCGCCTCCATCTTGTCGACCTTGCTGACCACGTCGAAGGAGCTGTCTGCCATGCCGCACAGCCTATCCGGCGGCACGCAGGCCGGTTCCGGGAGGCCCGACACACCCCCGGCAACCGGCCAGCGTCCGACCGTGGTCGCGAGCACCTCCGGACATCGGCTATGCTCTTCACCGCGCCTTCGGTCGGTGATGACACGGGCCGGGTGCGCACATGGCGAGTTACCCAAGCGGCCAAAGGGATCTGACTGTAAATCAGCCGGCGTATGCCTCCGGGGGTTCGAATCCCTCACTCGCCACTGTGCTAGCTACACATTCGTGTTGGCTTGTCGTGATGGCCCCGTCTTCGGACGGGGCCATTTCTGCGTTCCCGGGGGTTCGGCGGAGCCGGGTGGAGCGTCGTTCGGCGGAGCCGGGCAGTTCGGCGGACCCGGGTGGAGCGGCGGGGGATCGGCTGGTCGGGCAGGATCGGGGTATGACGAATGCTCCCGTGTCTGCTGCTCCCGATGCCCTCGCCGACCTGGCCGAGGCGATCGCCCGTGAAGCCGCCGCACTCGCGGCGCAGCGCCGGGCCGAAGGGGTCGAGGTCGCCGACCGGAAGTCGAGCATCGCCGACGTCGTGACCGCCGCCGACCGCGAGGTCGAAGCGCTCATCCGCCGACGCATCAGCGAAGCACGCCCCGACGACGCCTTCCTCGGCGAGGAGTCCGGCACAGCGACCGGCACCTCCGGTCTGACCTGGGTCGTCGACCCGATCGACGGCACCGTCAACTACCTCTACGGCAGCCCCGTCTACGCCGTGAGCATCGGGGTCGTCCGCGGTGTCCCCGACCCCGCGATGTGGGAGCCCGTCGCCGGTGTCGTGATCGCGCCGGCCACCGGACAGGTGTACCGCGCCGTCGCCGGGGGAGTGGCCACCCTGGACGGACGCCCGCTCACCGTCGCTGCACCGGAGTCCCTCGCCGAGACCCTCGTCGCCACCGGCTTCGGGTACACCGCCGAACGCCGGTGGGAGCAGGCGGCCGTCCTCGCCGGGCTGATCACCGAGGTTCGCGACGTCCGCCGAGCCGGAGCTGCCGCCCTCGACTGCTGCGCCGTGGCCGCGGGCACCGTCGACGCCTACTACGAACGCGGCATCAACCCGTGGGACATGGCCGCCGGCTCGATCGTGGCTGCTGCGGCCGGCGCGGACGTCCGCACGTGGGAGGTCGGCGACACGCGGTCCTTCCTCTTCGCCGCGCCGAGCATCGTCGAGGACCTCGCCACCCTCGTCCGCACGCTGGAGGACGACGTCCTGGGCGACTGAGCTCCGACCCGGGCCGAGCGACCCGCTCTGGGGGGTCTGCACAGGCGTGCACACGACTGGCGAGCACCGAACTCCTTTGCTACCGTTCAGGAGTCCCGTTACCTGCTCGTTACCGACGAGCGCCCGTGCCTCGAACTCAGGATCATCACCGAACGCATGCTCGACTCCTCGCAGACGCCCACGACCATCGACCGCAACGCCCCCGGGGCGACGCCGTCCGTGCACCTGACGAGACGAGCTCGGATCGAAGCCGAACGCGCCGCCGCGAAGACGTCCCGACGCCGGTCGGACGTCGACCGCTCGGTCGCCGCACCCGCTCGTGACGCTGCTCGTCCGGCACCCGTCGGCTCCGGCCCCGCGACCCCGCCGGCCCCCTCGTCGCCCGTCCTCCCGGCCTCGAGCGCGGCACCGCTGACCCCGCCGGCACCGTCCTCCCCGGTCGTCGCACCGCTCGCCGAAGGTGCTCCGGTGTCGGCCGCCGCTCGTCCCGCCGCTGCACGCCGCACCCCGGCGACGAAGCGCGCGACCAGGTCCGCTGCGTCGAAGGCGACTCGCGCCGCCGCGCCGAAGGCCACCCATGCCGCGGCCCCGGCCGTGCCGGTCATCGCCGACGGCCCCCGGGTGGACCGGGCCACGCGGCACATCGCCCGCACCGCACCGGCCGCCGGTCGTCCGACGCGGGCCTCCGGTGCCTCGTTCCGCCGGACCGCCTCCCGCGTGACCGTCGTCGGCGCCCTGCTCTTCACCGCCGGCCTCGTCGTCTCGACGTCGCTGCCCGCGCAGGCCCTCTACGTCCCGCAGCCGGGTGCCGCGACCGTCCGTGCCTCCGTGCAGGACGCGCAGTCGCTCTCCGTCGGCGACGCCGTCGAGGGCACCGTGGACCGCGACGCCTACACCGTGTCCGAAGCGCAGCGGAGCGTCACCCCGGCCGCCGGCATGGCGACCGACCCCTCGACGTTCACGAACGACGCCAACGGCACGATCCAGTGGCCGTTCCCGGTCGGTGTGCCGATCTCGTCGGGCTTCGGCGGCCGACAGGTCGCCGGGTGCTCGTTCTGCTCCACGTTCCACCAGGGCGTCGACTTCGCTCCGGGTGCCGGAACCGCCATCGGTGCGGTGGCCGACGGCACCGTCATCAAGGTGCAGGCGAACGACGGTGGCTTCGGCAACGACGTCTGGATCGAGCACGACGTGGACGGCAAGCAGTTCGTCAGCGTCTACGGGCACATGCTCGACAACTCGTTCCAGGTCGTGCAGGGCGAGCACGTGAAGGTCGGTCAGACCGTCGGTCTGGTCGGCAGCACGGGCAACTCGACAGGCCCGCACCTGCACCTGGAGATCCGCATCGACGGCGTCCCGGTGGACCCGCTGGCGTGGCTCCAGGCCAACGCGAACTAGCCCTCGCGGACGGCACGCCCGGGCGTCGCGGTCGGTTCCAGACCACCGTCGCGGGTCTGCTATCCTCGTGTGGTGCCGCTCGCGGTACTCGCCCCGATAGCTCAGTGGTAGAGCACTTCCATGGTAAGGAAGGGGTCGTCAGTTCAATCCTGACTCGGGGCTCCGACTCGCAGTGTTGTCACTTCGCAGTGATCACTGCGGATCCATGGCGGGGTAGCTCAGTTGGTTAGAGCACACGGCTCATAATCGTGGTGTCGCGGGTTCAAGTCCCGCCCTCGCTACCGTGCTGGTCGAACGAGTGTGATCAGCGGGAACGACGTCAAGACGGCAAGGCCCGGCGCAGCAGCGCCGGGCCTTCGTCGTTCCCCGCACCGCCCGTTCCGTGACGGTCGCCCGGTCCTCGACGACGGGCCCCGCGCCTCCCGCCAGACGGGCCCCGCGCCTCCCGCCCGACGGATCAGCGCAGCCTGATGCCCGACGTGTCGACGCGGTCCGTGCGGTGCAGCAGGACGCCGCCGCCGTGCAGGGTCGTCTCGACCAGGCCGGCGATGCGGTGCCAGGCCTCCCGTCGGCGGTTCGCCCCGATCATGCCGCCCACGACAGCCGCTCCGTGACCCGCGTGCCGCAGCGTCAGGACGGCATGGCCCGGCGTTGACGTCAGCGCGAGCTCGTACCGCCGGTACTGCCGGGACGGGTGGAGCAGTGCGCCGAGGAGCACCGTCATGACGGGGTTCCCCGCGGTCACGAGCAGGCGGCCCTCGCCGGACACGACACGGTGTCCGACGGCGCGCAGGGCAGCGTCGACCAGCCCGACCGCCGTGCGCCCGTGGTGTTCGAGCACCGTGTACTCGGTCGTCGTCTCCATCGCCACTCCCCACCCCCGCCCGGTCGTCCCCCGACCGAGCGCCGCCAGCCTAACCGATGCAAACTCATGGACAAGGTCGAGCTCATCACCAACGTCGAGTCCGGCGTCCGAGGGCCTCGGTAGACTGCCCGGGTGTCAGTGAACCCCGAGCTCGTCGGCAGGACGTTCCCGCCGGCCCCGCCGTACCTGGTCGGTCGTGAGAAGGTGCGCGAGTTCTCCCGCGCCGTGTTCGCGACCAACCCGATCCACTCCGACCCCGCCGCCGCACGGGCCGCCGGGCACGCCGACGTCGTCGCCCCGGCCACCTTCGCGGTCGTCGTGCAGGAGGCCACGCTCGCGCAGCTCCTCGCCGAGCCGGACGCCGGCATCGACTTCTCCCGTGTCGTGCACGGCGAGCAGAAGTTCGCCTACGCCCGACCGATCGTCGCCGGGGACGAACTCACCGCGACCCTCGCCGTCACGAGCGTGAAGACCCTGGGCGGCAACGCGATGGTCACAGCCGAGTCGAGCGTCGTCGACGCCGACGGACAGCACGTCGTCACCGCCACGTCCACCCTCGTCGTCCGAGGAGATGACGCATGACCGACACCGCCGCCGACCTGCAGGTCGGCACCGTCGTCGCCGAGCGCCAGGTGCACCTGACCCGCGACTCGCTCGTCCGCTACGCCGGTGCCTCCGGGGACTTCAACCCGATCCACTACCGCGACGACGTCGCAGCCTCGGTCGGGCTGCCCGGTGTCCTGGCGCACGGCATGCTCACCATGGGCCTCGCCGTCCAGCCAGTCGCCGAGTGGCTCGGCGACCGCGGTTGGGTCGCCTCGTACGGCGTCCGCTTCACCCGCCCCGTCGTCGTCGACCCGACCGACGGTGCCGACGTCGGCGTGGTCGCCAAGGTCGGCACCCTCGACGACCAGGGCCGCCCGCAGCGCATCGACCTCACCGTGACCGCCGCCGGGCAGACCGTGCTCGGCAAGGCGCAGGTCACCGTGGCGTTCCACTGACCGTGGCGGAGACGACGCTCGCCGAGCTCACGACCCTGCGCGTCGGCGGTCCGGCCGGCCGACTGCTGGTCGCGGACACGACCGACGAACTCGTCGCCCACATCGTCGACGCCTGGGCGGACGAGGACGACTGGCTGGTCCTCGGCGGCGGCAGCAACCTGCTCGTCGCCGACCAGGGCTTCCCCGGCACCGTCGTGGTGGTCCGAACCCGAGGGGTCGACGCGCGGGACGACGCCGACGGCGTCACCGTCCGCGTCGCCGCGGGGGAGCCGTGGGACGCGTTCATCGCGACCACCGTCGAGCGCGGATGGACCGGACTGGAGGCCCTCAGCGGCATCCCGGGCACGGTCGGTGCCGCCCCCGTGCAGAACATCGGCGCCTACGGGGTCGAACTCTCCGACGTGCTCACCGCCGTCGACTTCCTGGACGCCGAGACCGGCGAGCGTTCCTGGGTCCCCGCGTCCGAGCTGGCGCTCGGCTACCGCACGAGCACCCTCAAGCACGGTCGTCGCGGCGTCGTGCTGACCGTCGAGTTCCGGCTCGGGACGGCTTCCGACGAGGGGGTCCCGGTGCGGTACGCCCAGCTCGCGGGGTCCCTCGGCGTCGAACTCGGCACCCTCGTCGCCCCGGCCGACGTCCGCGCCGAGGTCCTGCGGTTGCGCGGCTCCAAGGGCATGGTGCTCGACGACGCCGACCCGGACACCTGGAGCGCCGGCTCGTTCTTCACCAACCCGATCGTCTCGGCCGGGTTCGCGCAGACGATGCCCGACGACGCACCGCGCTGGCCGGCCGGTGACGACGTGAAGCTCAGCGCCGCCTGGCTCATCGAGCACGCCGGGGTGCACCGCGGCTACGGCGTGCCGGGGTCCCGCGCCGGGATCTCCACGAAGCACACCCTCGCGCTGACGAACCGTGGGGGAGCGACGGCGGCCCAGGTCGCCGAACTCGCGCGCTACGTGCAGGTGACGGTCGCGAACCGCTTCGGCGTCACGCTCGTGCCGGAGCCCGTCGTGGTCGGGGACCTGCTCGCCTGACCGACGGTGCCGGCAACGGTTGCGGCGTGGCGGACGCGAGGAGTGCCTCCCGGCCGTCGCCGACTCCGACGACATCGCTCCCCGCAACGACGACGCGCCCCGTCGAGACGGGGC
>NZ_JARUXD010000044.1:0-28979 GCF_030433875.1 Curtobacterium sp. PsM8
GGGGGGGGGGGGGGGGGGGGGGGGGGGGGGGGGGGGGGGGGGGGGGGGGGGGCGGCGCGCGGCCGCCCCCCCCCCCCCCCCCCCACGGCGGTCGCGTCGGCATCCCGCGCCGGCAGTCCGTCGTCAGCCGTCAGTCCGCGGTCAGCCGGACCGTCGTCGGCGCGTCCCGCCCGATCGCGACCGTGGACTCCGCGCTGCCGGCGCGCACCGTGTACTCGCCCCGGAACCCGCGCAGCCGTGCGCGCCCGGAGTCGTCCGTGCGGACGGTCGTCGGCCCCGTCCACCAATCGTCCTTCACCAGGCGACGGAGGGCGTCGTAGGACGGCTTCGGCGTGCCGTCTGCCCGCACCAGGCCGATCGGCGCGTTCAGCCAGGCGCCCCGGTCGGTGATGCCCCAGTAGGTGATCGCCTCGACCGCGGGGTGCCCGACCAGGCTGCGGTAGTGCCGTTCCAGCTCGTCGGCCTGGCGTGCCTCGCCCTCGGGCGTCGAGGGCCACGAGTCCACCTGGTGGTCGTTGAGGTCGACGATGTGTGCGGGCATCAGGTCGCCGGACACCAGCGAGGTCTCGGTCAGGTGCAGTGGCCGGCCGTACCGGGCGAAGCGGTCCACCATCGCGAGCATGGTGTCCTCGCCCCAGTAGCCCTGGTGCATGTGGGTCTGCAGGCCGATGGCGTCGATGCCGATCCCGGCCTCCAGGACGCCCTCGATCAGGCACTCGTACGCGTCCGACAGGTCGAAGTCGTTGAGCAGCAGCGTGACGGACGGGTTCGTGGCACGGGCCTCGTCGACCGCCATCCGGATCATCGCCAGGCGACCCCGGGCCAGGGCGAGGGGCGTGATCCCGTTGTCGCCGTTCGCGAAGTGCGGCATGATCACGACCTCGTTGATCGCGTCCCAGGTGTCCACGAGGCCGGTGAAGTCCCGCACCTCGCGGCGGATCCGTTCGCGCTGCAGCCGCTCGACCTCGTCGGTGTCCAGCCCGAGCAACCAGTCCGGCTGCACGGTGTGCCAGACCAGCGGGTGGCCCTTCGTCGCGACGCCGCGGTCACGGAACCACGCGGCCGTCCGCTGCAGCCGCTCGGTGTCGGGGCGGCCGCGCTCGGGTTCGAAGCGGCCCCAGTAGAACGGCAGGGTGGCGGTGTTGAAGACGTCGAGCCAGAGGTCGGCGAGCTCGGGGGGTGCCGACGTCGTCGGGGTCGTGCTCGCCGTTCGCGAGGCCGATGAAGTCGAACCCGATGTTGCCGAACCCGAACTCGTGACGCCGCTGTTCCACGACGACCTCGGTGCCTGCCCGGGGTGTGCCGTCGGCGTCGGTCACGGTGACGATGAGCTCGCCGGTCCGGTGTGCTGTGTCGTGCTGCGTCTCCATCGACTGCCTCCCGCATTTGTTGTGAGCGGGAACTTATCAGGTCGGGGTGATGGAATCGACCGTGTCCCTCCATGTCGGGCATGACGATGTCGGGGTAGGTGCATCGGCGGTCTCCACCTCGTCAACTCTGCCGGAGCCGGGCACCTCTCTTCTTCCGCTTCTCCCGGCGGAGGAGCCATGTCCAGCAGGCAGCGCCAACAGCGCTGAGCCCGAGGCCGATGAGTCCGATCTGCACGTCGACGCCGCGGTTGTGCCGCTAGGTGGTGAGGATCTTGTCCGAGCGGACGCCAGCGGGGTCGACGTCAGCCGGGTCGTACATCACCTGCAGCCGTTCACCGACCGTGTAGTAGTCGTTGCAGGCGGGGTAGTTCGTCAGCTCCCACCTGTGGGGTGAACCGTTGGCCTCACCTTTCACGATGGGGATGCATTCGGTGTGGCCTCCGGTCTTGCCTGCGCCGGAGTAGTGCCGGACGTCGATGTCGATGACGGTCCCCGTGGTGACCTCGCTGATGCTGCGCAGGTGTGAGTCAGCGCGCATGGCGTGGTTGTCCGCGACGAGACCGAACATGGAGCCGAAGACGGACACGACACCGAAGACCGGGGCGACGATGAACCCGGCGAGGAACGGTGCTGCGCCGCCGAGGAACTTCCAGGTGTACCTGTCTCGGAACCACGGCTTCGTCGTTGCAGTCGGCTCGGTCATGCGCGTTTCGCTTTCTTCCGCCTGGAGGTGATGAGTTGCATGGCGAACAGGATGCCGTCGACACCGAACGCCGGTCCACCGGTCGCGGCGAGGAGGAGGTCGTCCCGGTCAGTTCCGACAGCAGCGCCCGGTCAACGATCGGCTCGGGGGACGCCGCTGCGGTCACCGCTCACGCGTGCGGGCTGAACCCGTTCGCTGCAGTCTGTGGAAGTCCGCGTCACAGGATCTCGAGGACTCCGAATGCGGCGACGCCGAGACCCGCGACGCATCCGAAGATGCCGACGACCGTCACGAGGTACGCGAACACCAACGTGTCACCCGCAACTCGAGCTCGCTCGAGTGCCCACGCTGCCAGGAGCGTCGCCACGACAGCCACCGGGAACGAGGCCATCCAAGTGATGCCCTGGGCCCGATCAGCAGCCATGACGTCGGCGGGCGGCGCACGAAGGATCCCGCGGCCGCTCTCGTCGGTGGCTCGGTACGCAGCATCGATCGGAGCGGTGTGCATGTACGCCAGGACGCACGCCAACGTTTGGCCGGCGATGAGGACGAGGGCGATGGAAGGCATGCCCCACGCGAACACCCGCGCACGTCGAATCTGACTCACGCATCGAGCCTGGCGCAACCGACACCAGTGGGGGATCCGTCGAAGGAGTGAGAGAACCGTCGCGGTAGCGGATGGTTCAGTGAGACCAGAGCGCCCTCACTTGCCGAGGAAGTACCCGAGATGGACGTACGAGCCTTGGCCGCAGCGTCCCCCGAGATCGATCTACTGATCGCCGTCTGACTGCGTGGTCCTGCGGAGCTCAAGCGACACCGGTCCCTTGCCTGACCAGTCGTTGCGTGAGGGCGAGCACGCCGAATCTGCGTCGACGAACCCGCTGCGTCTCGCCTCCGCGAACAAGCGCGGTGCATCGGGGACACACGCCACAGCCCACGCTTCGAATGACTTGAGCGTATGCCGGGTGCCAGAGGCGACGAGGTGGGCGCCTCGCGGGAGCACCGTGCCGGTTTTCTCCTCGACAGTCGACCGAGAGAGACGCACGCAGTCGTCGCTCACCGACTTGCATGTGCTGCCGCCGGCGACCTGGACTGGAACCAGCGAGCGTTGGATCGCGGTACCCACTGTCGCCGCCACAACCGAGGCGACCCCGCCCAGCAGGAGCACCAGAGCGACGAGCGCGCCGAGCAGCAGTCGTGCCTCCGACTAGGGCTTCGCCCCGTTCCCGAACGACCCGTGCAGCGTCGTCCCGGCGAACGCGGTTCCGTCGATCGCCCCGTGTACCCGAGCGAGCGTGGCGTCGTCCGCCGGGGAGACCCCGATCGTCAGCGAGCCGTAGTCGATGCGCATCGTCTGCGGGATGCTCGCCTCGAGTCCGGTCACGCCTGGCGTGGCGGCGAGCGTCGCCAGTCCGGACGCAACACCGAGGGCCGTTTCGTCAGGGATCTGCTGGTCGAACGTGCCCGAGTAGGTGACGGTGGAGAGGACGTCTCCCGGCCCGGCCGGCACCTGCAGCGTGAGGGTGACACCGGTCCAGGCGATACGCTCCGCCATCGCGACCGGGACCGCCATCGCTTCCGACGGGGTTGCGTCTGGGGCCATCGTGACCACGAAGGCGCTCGAGAACGAGTGCGTCTCGGTCGCACCGACCGGGGGTGTGGGACGAGCTGAGGGCGTGGGCACCGGCGGGAGCACGGGATCGTCCGGGGAGACACCGCCGATGGGCGGCGGTGCAGCCGGGCCGGCGTCGCGGTTGTCCCATGCGTCGAGGCCGGGGGGCGTGACGTCCGTTCCGTCGGCGGCCGTGTAGCGCTGGTGCAGCTCGATCCGGTTCGTCGCGCTCGCGACGCCGGGGCTCGCCTGCACGGTGCGGAGTGCGTCGTCGAGCGTGGACGCGACCTGCGGGTCCAGCTGCGGGACCTCCGCCGTCGTGGCGGAGGAGGCCGCGCCTCCCGGCCCGGCTGCGCACCCCGTGACCGAGACGAGCGTGATCACGAGGGCTGCGGTGACGGCGGCGGTTCGCTGGAGCATCTTCCGACCGTACGGGCCGAGACGACCCGACGCATCGACCGTTCGGCGGGGATCGCGTGAGACGGTGCTCGGCCGGACACGACCAGGTCCGGCCGAGCACTGTCTCGACGGGCGATCGGCTGACGAGACGTTCCATGGGTTTGACTGAATGCCGTGGGCCCGCGAAACGATCGGCCGCCCTTCGTCTGTGAGAGACACCGCTGAAAGTGCGAGACGCCGCGGAATGTGGCGGTGTATCGCGGCGTCCGCGGTGTCTCGCGCAGACGCCGGCGTTTCGCGGTGCGGACGGGAGGCGCGGGGCGAGCGGGCTGCGCGCCTCCCGTCCGTCGCCCCGTCCGTGGGTGACGCCGCCGAGTGTCGGAGACGCCGCGGAATGTGGCGGCGTCTCGCGACGTCCGCGGCGTCTCGCGAAGACGCCGGCGTCCCACGCCCTGGGCCTCAGGAACCGGGCGGGGGCGGCGCCGTGCTCGCGCGGACCACGAGCGACGCCGGCAGCTGCACGTGCGCGGGCACGTCGCGGCCGCCGAGGAGCTCGAGCAGCATGCGGAGCGCCTCGGCACCGAGGTCGTGCAGCGGCTGCGCGACCGTGGTCAGCGGGGGAGTGGCGTTCGCGGCCTGGGGGACGTCGTCGAAGCCCACGACGGACAGGTCCTGCGGCACGCGGAGCCCGAGCTCACCGGCGACCTGCAGCACCCCGATCGCCGAGCTGTCGTTCGCCGCGAACACCGCGGTCGGCCGGTCGCGGCGGGAGAGCAGTTCGCGGGCGACCTCGGCGGTGGCGGCGGTCTGGTAGTCGCCGACGCACACCAGGTCGGGGTCGAAGGGGATGCCGGCGGCCTCGAGCGACTGGCGGTACCCGAGCTCGCGCAGTTCGGCCGATGCCAGGTCGGCACGTCCGCGGATGTGCGCGATCCGGCGGTGTCCGAGGGCGATGAGGTGCTCGGTCGCAGCCCTCGCCCCGCCGACGTTGTCGGAGTCGATCGCGGCGTGGCCCTCGGGTCCGGTGTGCGGGTCGATCGACACGACGGGGATCGGGGTGCTCGCCATCAGGGTGGTGGGGGTGACGACGATCGCGCCGTCGATCAGGGTGCCGGCGAGCCGGGAGAGTGAGCGGCGCTCCCAGCCGGGGCGTGCCTCGCCGCTGACCAGTCCGGCGTAGGCGAGCAGTTCGTACCCGGTGCCGTCGGCGGCTGACGAGATGCCCTTGAGCAACTCGGTCGAGAACGGCTCGAACTCGGTGACCAGGATGCCGATCACGTCCGTGCGGCTGCGGCGGAGACTGCGGGCGACCAGGGAGCTCTCGTACCCGAGCGACTCGATCACCGCGAGCACGCGTTGGGAGGTGGCGGCGGCGACACCGTCGCGTCCGTTGATGACCTTCGACACGGTCGGGACGGAGACCCCGGCAGCCCGCGCGACATCGCTGATGGTGGTCCGCCCCCGCAGGGGAGCCGGACGGGCGATGGCATCCACGTCGACACCGTACCCCGCCGAGGGGTCCTCAGCCGCGGACCGCCACGGACCGAAATCGTTATCGAAATCGATTGACAAGCCGAATGAGCGCCAGGCATGCTCTCCGTGCGGCCTCGCGGTCGCATGTCAACGACGACTACCGAGGGACTCCACAATGACGAGGAAGAACAGGTTCGCGGCGGCCATCGCCATCGCAGCCGGCACCGCACTGCTCGCCACGGGCTGCTCGAGCGGCGGAGCCGCCGACGACGGCAGCGGCAACGGCAACGGCAAGGTCACGATGACCTTCTGGCACAACTCCACCACCGGCCCCGGCAAGGCCTACTGGGCCGACACGGTCAAGGCGTTCGAGAAGAAGAACCCGAACGTCACGATCAAGATCCAGGCGATCCAGAACGAGGACCTGGACGGCAAGCTCCAGACCGCGCTGAACTCCGGCGACGGCCCCGACGTCTTCCTGCAGCGCGGTGGCGGCAAGCTCAACGCCATGATCAACGCCGGGCAGCTGCTCGACATCAAGGACTCGATCAGCGCCGACGCCAAGAAGTCGATCAGCGCCGGCACGTTCTCGGGCTACGACGCGAAGGACGGCACCTACGCCATGCCCGTCGCCGTGCTCCCCGAGGGCATCTGGTACTCGAAGGACCTGTTCGAGAAGGCCGGCATCACGGGCACGCCCACCACGATGGACGAGCTCAACGACGACATCGCCAAGCTCAAGGACTCCGGCGTCGACCCGGTCGCCGTCGGTGCCAAGGACGCCTGGCCGGCCGCGCACTGGTACTACAACTTCGCCCTCCGCGCTTGCAGCGAGAAGACCCTGACCGGTGCCGCCGAGTCGCTGAAGTTCGACAACGCCTGCTGGACCAAGGCCGGCAAGGACCTCGAGGCCTTCAACGACACGAAGCCGTTCAACGACGGCTTCCTCACCACCGCCGCACAGCAGGGCGCCGGCAGCTCCGCCGGTCTCCTCGCCAACCACAAGGCGGCCATGGAGCTCATGGGCGCGTGGGACCCGGGCGTGATCTCCTCCCTGACCCCGGACGCGAAGCCGCTGCCGGACCTCGGCTGGTTCCCGTTCCCCGCCGTGTCGGGCGGCAAGGGTGACCCCAAGTCGATGATGGGTGGCGTCGACGGCTACTCCTGCACCGCGAAGGCCCCGAAGAAGGCCTGCACCGACTTCCTCAACTTCATCGTGCAGAAGGACAACCAGGAGGGCTACTACAAGGCCTTCCAGGCGATCCCCGTCAACCAGGACGCCCAGTCCGTCGTGTCGGAGTCGTACCTGAAGACGGCGCTCGCCGCGTACAAGGACGCCCCCTTCGTGTCGCAGTACCTCGACACCCTCTACGGCCAGAACGTCGGCAACGCGCTGAACACCAGCGTCGTGGACGTCCTCGCCGGCAAGGGCACCGCCAAGGACATCGTCACCACCACCAACCAGGCTGCGGCCAAGGGCTGACCATGACCCTCGACACCTCGCTCGGAACGGACCCGGCCACCGGGTCGGACCGCGGCGCGGGGTCCACGCAGGCGGGGCGCGGTGCCTCCACGGCACCGCGCCCCGCCGGGCGTCGGCCCGCCAAGCGGCTCGCGGACTGGCGGCAGCGCGCGGAGATCGCCGTCCTCGCCGGACCCGCCGTGATCGTCTTCGTCACGTTCGTGATCCTGCCCGTGGCCATGGCCGCGTACTACGGGTTCTTCAAGTGGCAGGGCTACGGCCCGCCCACCGACTTCGTCGGCCTGCAGAACTACGTCATCATCTTCCAGGACCAGGCCTTCCGGTCGGTCCTCATGCACAACGGCTTCATCGTCGTCCTGTCGCTGGTGTTGCAGGGCCCGATCGCCATCGTCCTCGCGCTGCTGCTCAACCAGAAGATGCACGGCCGTGGTCTCATCCGCGTCCTGGTCTTCGTGCCGTACGTGATCTCCGAGGTCATCGTCGGCACCGGCTGGAGCCTGCTGCTGCAGTCGAACGGCGCCGTGAACGACCTGCTCCAGGGCATCGGCCTCGGCGGTCTCCGCGCGGACTGGTTGTCCAACCCGGACATCGCCATCTGGACGCTGCTCGTGATCATCTCGTGGAAGTACATCGGCTTCGCGGTGATCCTGTTCCTCGCCGGCCTGCAGAGCATCCCCGAGGAGCTCTTCGAGGCCGCTGCGATCGACGGCGCCGGCTACTGGCAGATCCAGCGGCGCATCACGCTGCCGCTGCTCGGACCGACCATCCGCATCTGGGCGTTCCTGTCGATCATCGGGTCGCTGCAGCTGTTCGACCTCGTCTACATCATCTGGGGGCAGTACATCGCCTCCACCGCAGGCACGTCGACCATGGCGACCTACATGGTGGCGAACGGCCGTACTTCCGGGAACTACGGGTTCGGCAGCGCCGTCGCCGTCGTGATGTTCATCATCTCCCTGGCTGTCGCGCTCATCTACCAACGATTCGTGCTCCGCCGGGACACCGCCGGTGCGATCACCGAAGGGAAGAAGTGATGGCCACCACGAGCATCGTCGCCCCCGGGCGCCGGGCGACGCGTGACCGCCGGTCGAGCGCGGCCATCGGTCGCGCCAACCCGCTCACCTACGTCGTGGCGATCCTGTTCGTCGCCGCGAACCTCGCCCCGGTGCTGTACATCGTGCTGGGCGGCTTCCGGACGAACTCGCAGATCACCACCAGCCCCGCCGGTCTGCCGGCTCCGTTCGAACTGGGCAACTACGGCTCGGTCCTCGGCAGCTCGATCTTCTGGCGGGAGCTCGGCAACTCGGCGATCAGCGCGATCGCGACGACCGTCGGGGTCGTCGTGCTCGGCCTGATGGTCAGCTACATCCTGGCTCGCTACCGGTTCGCCGGCCGCGGTGCCCTGTACGCGCTGTTCGCCGCCGGCCTGATGTTCCCGATCACCGTCGCGATCACCCCGCTGTACCTGCTCATCAAGGACCTCGGTCTGACGGACAGCCTGGCCGGTGTGATCCTGCCGCAGATCGCCTTCGCCCTGCCGACGACCGTCATCATCCTGGTGCCGTTCCTGCGGGCGATCCCCGACGAGCTCGAGGAAGCGGCGTCCATCGACGGTGCCAGCCGCCTCGGGTTCTTCTTCCGGATGATCGTGCCGCTGTCCCTGCCGGGCGTCGTCACCGTCGGGATCCTGGCGTTCATCGCCAGCTGGAACAGCTACATCCTGCCGCTGTTCATCCTCAACAACGAGGGCAGCTACACGCTGCCGCTCGGTGTGCAGGCGTTCTCGTCGCAGTACTCCGTCGACACGGCGAAGGTCCTGGCGTTCACGTCCATGTCGATGATCCCCGCGCTGGTCTTCTTCACGATCTTCCAGCGCCGGATCGTCGGCGGTCTCACCGGGGCGGTCAAGGGATGACGATCACCAACGAACCCCGGCAGGTCGACACGGTCCGCACCGAACTGTCGGACCCGGCCACGGGCCTCCCTGCCGTCCCCGAGGTGAGCGACCGCGTCCGCGACCTGCTCGCCCGGATGACGCTCGAGGAGAAGACCGCGCAGATCGTCGGCTACTGGCTCGACCAGAACGGCGTCGTCGCGCCCATGCAGGGCGAGATGGCGGCCGCACAGGACGACCGGGCCACGCTGCCCGACGTCACCCGTGACGGCATCGGGCACTACACCCGCGTCTACGGCACCCGCCCGGTCGACGCCGAGGAGCGGGCCGCGTGGCTCTGGCAGGAGCAGCGCCGCCTGAAGCGGGAGACGCGGCTCGGCATCCCCGCCCTCGTCCACGAGGAGTGCCTCACCGGACTGGCCGCCTGGAAGGCCGCGACCTTCCCGACGCCGCTCGCGTGGGGTGCCGCGTTCGACCCGGAGCTCGTCGAACAGGTCGGCCGCGCGATCGGCGACTCGATGCGCGAACTCGGCATCCACCAGGGGCTCGCCCCGGTGCTCGACGTCGTCCGCGACCCCCGCTGGGGCCGCGTCGACGAGTGCATCGGTGAGGACCCGTACCTGGTCGGCACGGTCGGCACCGCCTACGTCCGCGGCCTGCAGGACGCCGGCGTGCACGCCACGCTGAAGCACTTCCTCGGCTACTCGGCGTCCCGCGCCGGACGCAACCACGCGCCCGTCTCCGCCGGGCCGCGCGAGATCCGCGACGTGTTCCTGCCGCCGTTCGAGATGGCACTGCTCGACGGTGGCGCACGCTCGGTGATGAACTCGTACACCGAGACCGACGGCGTCCCGATGGCCGCCAACCCCGAGTACCTGACGGGCGTGCTCCGCGAACAGCTCGGCTTCGACGGCACCGTCGTCGCGGACTACTTCGCGATCGCCTTCCTCGAGGTCATGCACGCCGTCGCCGCCGACCGTGGGGAAGCGGCGGCGCTCGCCCTCGAGGCCGGCATCGACGTCGAGCTGCCCACCGGCGACGCGTACCTGCAGCCGCTGCTCGAGCGCGTCCGGTCCGGCCAGCTCGACGAGGCGTACGTCGACCGCGCAGTCCTCCGTGCCCTCGCGCAGAAGGAGGCCCTGGGCCTGCTCGACCCCGAGGCGTACGAGGACGAACCGCCCACCGGCGTCGACCTCGACTCGCCCCGGCACCAGGCGCTCGCCCGACGTCTCGCCGAGGAGTCGATCGTGCTGCTCGGCAACGACGGGGTCCTGCCGGTCCGGCAGACCCCCGGCACCGTCGCCGTCATCGGCCCCAACGCCGACCGGGCCGAGGCGCTGCAGGGCTGCTACTCGTTCGCGAACCACGTCCTGGCCGCCCACCCCGGTCTGCCGCTCGGGTTCTCGATCCCGACGGTCGCCGAGGCGCTGACCGACGCGTTCGCCGGCGCGTCGGTCCGGGTCGTCGAGGGCTGCACGGTCGAGGGGGAGGACCGCACCGGCATCGCCGACGCCGTCGCCGCCGCGACCGAGGCCGAGCTCGCCGTCGTCGTCGTCGGCGACCAGGCCGGCCTGTTCGGCCGCGGCACCGTCGGCGAGGGCAACGACTCCGAGTCGCTCGACCTGCCCGGCGTGCAGCGCGACCTGGTGGAGGCCGTGGTCGCCACCGGCACGCCGGTCGTCCTGGTGCTCCTCACCGGCCGGCCGTACGCCGTCAGCTGGGCGCTCGACGGCGAGGGGCCGCGGCCCGCCGCCGTCCTGCAGGCGTTCTTCCCCGGTGAGGGCGGCGGGCTCGCGATCGCCGACGTCGTCACCGGTCGGGTGAACCCCTCCGGTCGGCTGCCGGTGTCACTGCCCCGCTCCGCCGGTGCGCAGCCGTACTCGTACCTGCACCCGGCCCTCGGCGGACCGTCGGACGTCACTGCGACCGACTCCACCCCGGTCCGGCCGTTCGGCTTCGGCCTGTCGTACGCGTCCTTCGAGTACGCCGACCTGGTCGTCGACGAGTCGGTCCGTGCCGGGTCGGCGTTCACCGCCAGCGTCACGGTCACGAACACCGGCTCGGTCGCCGGCGCCCACGTCGTGCAGCTGTTCGGGCACGACGTCGCCGGATCGGTCACCCGTCCGGTCGTGCAGCTGCTCGGCTACGCCCGCGTCGACCTCGACGCCGGCGCGTCCGTGCGGCTCGCCTTCACCGTCCCCACCACCCGCCTCGCGTTCAGCGACCGGCGCATGGTCCGGGTCGTGGAACCCGGCGTCGTGGAGGTCTGGGTCGGCTCGCACGCGGCGGCCTCGGCCTCCGTGGCGGACGCCGACACCGCGACCGGTGGCGTCATCGTCAACGAGCGCGCCACCGCCGCCCGGGTCCTGCCCGGCACCGCGACACCGCGAGCGCTCCTCGCGGTCGAGGGACCGGTGCACGAGGTCACCACCCGTGACGCGCGACTCGTCACGTGGGAGATCGTCGGCTGACGGGGAACCGGCCGGTGACGGCCGCCGCGGGGGAGCGCGGGGCCGTCGGACGGGAGGCCCGTGACCAGCTGGTCAGGGGCCTCCCGTCCGTCATGGGGCCGGGTGCCGATCCGGATCCGTGGTGGCCGTGGTCGGCCCTGTCGCCACGGGGTGTGCGCGGGCTAGGGTGGCGGCGATGAGCAGCGCTGCCGATCCGGCCCGCACGTCCTGGACCGGGCGCCGGGGACCGTTGCTGACCCTCAGCCTCATCGTCGGAGTGTCGCCCTTCGCGACCGACATGTACATCCCGGGGCTGCCGGCCATCGCCCGCGACCTCGACGTCTCGACCGCCGCCGTCCAGCTCACCCTGACCGCGTTCCTCGTCGCCTTCGCGGTCGGGCAGATCGTCGTCGGACCGATCAGCGACGGGGTCGGACGGCGCCGGATCCTGCTCGGCGGGACGGCGCTGTTCGCCGTCGCCGGACTGGTCTGCGCGATCGCCCCGGACATCGTGACCCTGGTCGTCGCCCGGGTCGTGCAGGGCCTCGGTGGAGCCGCCGGCGCGGTGGCGGGTCGGGCGATGGTCGGTGATGCGGCCACCGGGACGCAGCGCAGCCGGCTGTACTCGACGCTCGCGGTCGTGAACTCGGTCGGGCCCGTCGTCGCACCGCTTGCGGGCGGGGTCGTCCTGTCGTTCTCGACCTGGCGCGGTGCGTTCGTGGTGCTCGCGGTCCTCGGCGCCGTCCTCACCATCGCGGCCGCACGGTCGCTGCCGGAGACCCTCGTCGAGCCCACTCCCGGTGGCCGGTCGCCCCGGGCCGTGCTCGGACGGATGGCCGAGCTGCTGCGCATCCCGCGGTTCCGCTGGTACCTCGTCACCGGGTGCTGCGGGACCATCGGGTTCTTCTCGTACATCGCCACGTCGTCGTTCGTGTTCCAGCAGCAGTACGGCTTCGGCGAGGGGCTCTACACGCTCGTCTTCGCCTCGAACGCGTCGTGCATGATCGTGTCGACACTGGTGTTCCGGCAGCTCGTCGGCCGCGTCGCCGAGGACCGGCTCTACACGATCGGCCTCGCCGTCGGCACCGTCGGATCGGTGCTCGTCCTGCTCGGCGCGGTCAGCGGGGCCGGACCAGCTGTGGTCTGGCCGGCGCTGGCACTCGTCACCGCCGCTTGGGGCTGGGTGATCCCCGGGTCGATCACGCTGACGCAGGCACTCGGCCACCGGCACCCCGGGACGGCCTCGGCGCTGGCCGGCGGGCTGACGTTCGGGCTCGGTGGGTTGGCGACGCCGCTCGCCGGGGCGCTCGGCGGCACCGCGACGGCGATGGGCGGGATGATGGCGGGGTTCATCGCGCTCGGGCTGGTCGTGCAGGTCTGGGCATCGGCGCGGGACCGGCGGCGGGTGGTCGGCTCGCGGTGAGGGTTGTGCCGGGCCGGGCCGTGTCGTATCGGGTCGTGTCGTCTTGTGTCGCTTCGTCCGGGTTGCGGCTGACACGTCGTCGTGGTGGGCGTCCCTAGTGTGGAGCGATGCCGACGCTGAACCGCATGCCCGTCCTGCTCGCCACCGGCTCCATCGCCATCCCCGTCGCGGAGGCCCTGGTCGCCCTGCCCTCCGCCGTGCTGCAGCGGATCGAGGCGTCGCCGATCGACCCGGACCTGGCCGACACGGCAGCGTTCTCCGAGGCCTACGGCTTCCCGGTGTCCGGTGGCGCGAACTGCATCGTCGTCGCGGGCAAGCGCGGCGACACCGTGACCTACGCGGCGTGCGTGGTGCTCGCGTCCACGAAGCTCGACGTCAACCGGACCGTCAAGGGGCTGCTCGGCGCCCGGAAGGTCAGCTTCGCGCCGATGGACGACGCGGTCGAGCGTACCCGGATGGAGTACGGCGGGATCACGCCGATCGGGCTGCCCGCGGACTGGGCGGTGTACGTCGACTCACGGGTGCTCGAGACGCCCGAGGTCGTCATCGGCGCGGGCGTCCGAGGGGCGAAGCTGTTCCTGCCGGGTGCGGTGCTCGCCGAACTGCCGCGGGTCGAGGTCGTGGAGGGGCTGGCGGTCGAGCCCGGCTCGCCCGCGTCGCCCGCCTCGCCTGCCTCGCCGACCGGGCCGGCCGAGCCGGCGCCATCGGCCTGACCGGCGCGGGTCAGCCCTGGGGGCGGACCAGGCAGAACGGGTGCCCTGCCGGGTCGAGGTAGACCCGGAAGGTGTCGGTCCCCTCGCCGGTCGCCTGTGCGCCGATCGCCAGCACTGCCTGTTCTCCGACGTCGAGGTCGTCCACCTTCACGTCGAGGTGGAGCTGCTGCGGGACGTCCTGCCCCGGCCAGTCCGGAGCTCGGTAGCCGTCGACTCGCTGGAGGGCGAGCAACGGTCGGTGTCCGGCGAAGGGCAGGACCACCTCGGCCCAGTCCTCGTCGTAGGCGACGATCTCCCCGCCGAGGACTTCGGCGTAGAAACGAGCGAGGGCGCGGGTGTCCGGGCAGTCCAGGACGACGACGTCGAGTGTGCCGATCATGGCGGTCACCGTAGTCCTGGTCCGGCAAGATGGGTCTCGGGGGGAACATGAACGATGCACGTGAGCACGACCACGACCGCGGACCGGACGACGGTCCTGAGTCGCAGCCGGACGAGGACCGGGGTGCACCGGGTCCCTACGGTCTCGACGCCGCCGTCCCGGGCCGGACGACCCCGGCGCCGCCTTCCCAGTCCACACGGATGACCAACCGGTCGTCGAGCGTCGTCGTGGCGTTGCTGATGCCGGTTGCCCTCGTCGTGGGCTTCGCGTTCCAACTCGGGGCGAGCCTGCAGCAGACCTTCGGGTCCGGAGAGCCGACCCCGGGCACCACGCTGGCCGTCCTGTTGGGCGTCGCCATCGCCGTCGGGATCCCGGCAGCCGTGCTCGTCGTCGAGGTCCGCGAACGGCGGAAGGACCGAAGCCGGTCGTCGGCAGCGATGATCGCGGCGATCGTCGTCCTCTGCATCGCCGGGGCGTTGGACGGAACGGCGCTGCTCAGCGCGATCGGCACCACCGCCCAGCACGCCCAGCGACGCGCCCAGCCAGCCACCGCGGCGGAACGCCACTTCGGTGACCGAGACGCTGCCGGGGAGCTGCGGGAGCTGGGTGCCCGCACCGCTGCGCTCCTGCAGTCGGACCTGGACCCCGCGGGCGCCGAGGTGACCAAGCAGGAGTGCCCACTCCGCAACGACGAGCCGGGCACCTCCTTCATCTACGACCTCCGCCGCCCCGATGAGGGTTCCACGGCGGCACCGACTGCACCGACGGCACCGACAGCGGAGGAGCGGACTCGGTTCGACGCCGTGGCCGCGCTCTGGTCGGGTGCGGGCATCAGCCAGGATCCGCCGAGTACTGAGCATCCGGAGGAGCTGAACGGCTCGTCGCCGTGGACCGTCCGTGCCGTCGCCACGACCTCCGGCGAGGTGTTCATCAGCACCGAGTGCCTGGCCGACCGCGGGTGAGGCCCACAGCGTCGCCGCACCGCCGGAGCTGGTCGGCGGGACGGCGCGTGTCAGCGGCCGGCGGCGGTCAGCGCCTTCGTGATCCGCTGCAGTGACACGGTCTCCGCCGTGCCGAGCTCCTGCGCGAAGAGACTGAGGCGGAACTCCTCGAGCATCCAGCGTGCGTGCACGAGCTCCGGGTGCGAGCCGACCGACGGCGGGAAGGCCCCACCCGCCTCGACGTAGCGCTCGGTGGCCCCGGTGACTTCGCGCATCCAGCTTGCGTCACGGCCCGGGTTCTGCAGCAGCTTCGTCACGCGGGCCTCGATGCCCTGCAGGTACACGCGGATGCGTCGGAGCCGGTCGAGCCCCGCCACCGAGACGAACCCGGCGAACACCAGGCGCTCCATCTGCTGCCGCATGTCCGACAGCGCGGGCAGCAGCGCCATGTTCGTCGCCTGCTTCATCGCCCGTTCGGCGTTCCGCTGCGCGGTCAGGACGGCGGCGACCTCGGACACGGCGGTGAACATCGTGTCGACGACCGTCGACGACACGGTGTCGCGCACCTGGTCGAACGCCGCCCGCGTGAACACCATCCCGTCGGGGTGCGTCCGGCGGATCCCGGCGTCGACGACGGCGGCCAGGACGTCGTCGAACAGTGCGTTCGTCGACGGGTACGGGCTCGCGGCCAAGGCGAGCTTCTCCTGGGCGGTGAGGTGCTGCTGGATGTACGACACCGGGGAGGGCACGGCGAGCATCACCAGGCGTCGGACCCCGGCCGGCATCTGCACGGCGCGGTCGCCCGGCGTCGCGAGGAGTTGCACGCCGACGGTCGCCTTCGGGCCGGAGCCCTCCTCGACCAGGGCCGGGTACGCGCGGATGACGCCGCCCGCCTGCTTCGTGTCGAGGACCTCGGGCAGGTCCTGGTCCGGCCACGCGGTGAGGCCGGACCGTTCGATGCGGCGGCCGGAACCGGCGTCGGCGACGCGGGACGAGCCTCCCGACCGCTGCGTGGCGGCGGCGACGCTCTGCTGGGTCCGGTCCTTCAGCTTCGTCTGCAGGGCGGACAGGTCCTTGCCGGCCTCGACCCGACGGCCGCGTTCGTCGACGACCGCGTAGGTGGGCAGCAGGTGCGACGGCACCCGGGACATGTCGAAGTCGGACTCCGACACGGGTACGTGCACGAGCCGCTGGATCGTCTTCGCCAGGGTCGCGCGGAAGCTCTCGGTCGGCGTCGTCGGGGCGTCGTCGGGGAGTTCGGTGACGATCTTCTCGGCCCAGTCGGCAGCCGGGACGACGTTCTTCCGGATCTGCTTCGGCAGGGCCTTGATGAGCGCGGTCACCAGCTCCTTGCGGAGGCCGCGCACCTGCCAGTCGAAACCCTCCTCGCGCATCCGCGGCAGGACGGCGAGCGGCACCTGCACGCTGACGCCGTCGTCCTCAGCGCCCGGCTCGAAGCGGTACCGGACGGCGAGGCGCTGGTCGCCGCTCCGCCACTGGGTCGGGTACTCGGCGTCGTCCTCGGCGGCGGAGGCAGCGGACTCGTCGAGCAGGTCCTCGCGCCGCATGGTGAGGAGGTCCGGCTGGTCACGCCGGGTCCGACGCCACCAGCCCTCGAAGTCGCGGGTGGTGGCGATCTCGGCCGGGATCCGCGCGTCGTAGAACTCGACGACCGTCTCGTCGTCGAGCAGGATGTCGCGGCGTCGCGTGCGCTCCTCGAGCTGTTCGAGTTCGCGGCGGAGCTTCCGGTTCGACCGGTCGAACGCCTGCTGTGACTCCCACTCGCCCTCGACCAGGGCGTGCCGGATGAACAGCTCACGCGAGTGCACCGGGTCGATCCGGTTGTACTGCACGCGTCGGCGCTGCACGATCGGGACACCGAACAGGGTCACCCGTTCGAAGGCGACGACGGCCCCCTGCTTCTTCTCCCAGTGGGGTTCGCCGTAGGTGCGCTTGAGCAGGTCACCTGCCAGCGGTTCGACCCAGGCGGTGTCGATGCGGCCGACGGTCCGGGCGAACAGTCGACTGGTCTCGACGAGTTCGGCGGCCATCACGGCGTCCGGCTGCTTCTTCGCCAGGACGCTGCCGGGGAAGACCACGAACCGGGTGTTGCGCGATCCGAGGTAGTCGCGCTTCTCGCGGTCCCGCAGCCCGATCTGGCTGAGGAGTCCCGCGAGCAGCGCGCGGTGCACCGAGTCCGGGTCGTCTTTACGTTCCGTGCCGACGTGGATGCCGACCTGCTTGGCCGCGCGGGAGAGCTGGCGGTACAGGTCCTGCCACTCGCGGATCCGCAGGTGGTTGAGGAACTCGGCCTTGCACATCCGGCGGAACGCGCTCGACGACAGCTCGTCCTGCTTCTCTTCCAGGTAGTTCCAGAGGCCGAGCAGCGTCAGGAAGTCGCTGGTCGGGTCGGCGAAGCGACTGTGCAGCTGATCGGCCTGGGCACGCTTCTCGAGCGGACGTTCGCGGGGGTCCTGGATGCTCAGCGCCGAGACGATCGCGATGACCTCACGACCGACACCCTGCCGGCTCGCCTCGAGCACCATCCGGCCGAGCCGCGGGTCGATCGGCAGGCGGGTGAGCTGCTTGCCGGTCTTCGTGATCGCACCCTCGGTGTCGACGGCACGGAGCTCACGGAGCAGGTCCAGGCCGTCCTTCACACCGCGGGAGTCCGGAGGCTGCAGGAACGGGAACGACTCGATGTCCCCGAAGCCGAGCGAGATCATCTGCAGGATGACGGCCGCCAGGTTCGTGCGGAGGATCTCCGGGTCGGTGTACTCCGGACGGCGGTCGAAGTCGTCCTCGGAGTAGAGCCGGATCGCGATGCCCGCACTCGTGCGACCGGCGCGGCCGGAGCGCTGGTTGGCGGACGCCTGCGAGATCGCCTCGATCGGCAGCCGCTGCACCTTCGCCCGCGGGGAGTACCGCGAGATGCGGGCGGTGCCGGTGTCGACGACGTACTTGATGCCGGGGACGGTCAGCGAGGTCTCGGCGACGTTGGTCGCGAGCACGACTCGGCGGCGGAGGCCCGGGGTGTTCGACCGCTGGAAGACCCGGTGCTGGTCCGCTGCGGACAGGCGCCCGTAGAGGGGGAGGACCTCGGTGCCCGGGTAGTGCTTGCCCTCGATGGCGTCCTGCGCGTCGCGGATCTCGTTCTCGCCGGACAGGAACACCAGGACGTCGCCCGGGTCTTCCCGCGCGAGTTCGTCGAGTGCGTCGGTGATGCCCTGCAGGGTGTCACGGTCGTCGGCGTTGCTGCCGCTGTCGCCGGTGCGGGAGTCGGACTCGTCGTCGTCGGAGTCGTCGCCGGTGTCCTCGGCCACGAGCGGCCTGTACCTGATCTCCACCGGGTACGTGCGGCCGGAGACCTCGATGATCGGGGCATCGTCGAAGTGCTTGGAGAAGGACCCCGGGTCGATCGTGGCACTCGTGATGATGAGTTTGAGATCGGGGCGCCGGGTGAGGAGCCGCTTGAGGTACCCGAGCAGGAAGTCGATCGTCAGGGACCGCTCGTGGGCCTCGTCGATGATGATCGTGTCGTACCGCTTCAGGTCGCGGTCGAAGTGGATCTCGTTGAGCAGGATGCCGTCGGTCATCACCTTGATCCGGGTGGCGGCACTGACCTTGTCGGTGAAGCGCACCTGGTAGCCGACGAGGTCGCCGAGCTCGCCGCCGAGTTCTTCCGACACCCGTTCCGCGATCGTGCGCGCCGCGATGCGTCGGGGCTGGGTGTGGCCGATGCTCTCGCGCCCGAGTTCGAGGCAGATCTTCGGCAGCTGCGTCGTCTTGCCCGACCCGGTGGCACCGGCGACGATGACGACCTGGTTGTCGCGGATCGCAGCGGCGATGTCGTCCCGCCGCTGCGAGACGGGCAGCTCGGGCGGGTACGTGATGACGGGGGGATTCGACATGAGCATTCCAGGATACCGCCCGGGCGCGCCGTGCTCAGCCGTGCCGGACACTGAGCTGGCCCAGCAGGTCGTCCGCGTTCCGTACCGGCAGCGCACACACCCGGTCGTGGCACACGTAGGTCACGCCGTCGAGTCCGTCGCGGCCGTCGAACAGCGAGAAGCCCGCCGCGGCCCACTCCGCCGCCTGTGCTCGTGTGAGCACGGCGACGAGTGTTCCTGGACGTCGGGCGGTCCGGACGGCGTCGAGCATGCCCGCGACCGTGGGGTCCGACCGCTGGTCCGCCACCAGGACGACCTCTCGTGAGGGCCGCTGCAGCGCCAGCGCCAGACCCAGGGCATCGGCGTGCCCGAGCGGCCGCTCCACACCCGTCCGGGCGCGCTCGGCGACGAGCCGCTCGGCAGCGCGACGGAGCTCGTCGTCACCAGTGAGGGCGGACAGCGTCGCCGCAGCACCGGCCAGCGCCACCGTCCCCGATCGCAGGGCCGTCTGCGGCTGCTCGCCGGTCGCGGTGCCCGCCGCAGCCAGGACGGAGTCGACCTCGAGCGCGCCGGAGAGTCCGTCGTGCACCAGGGTCAGGGCGGTCGTCGCGTACCGCAAATCACCGGTCGCGAGGGCGAGTTCGAGCAGCCCCTCCGCGAACAACCCGAGGTCCTCCACGGTCGCCGGCGCGGATGACACACCGCGCGGCGTGCTCGACCGGACGACGACGTGGCCGTCGCGGAGGTGCCCGTCGATCACGGCATCGGCTGCCGCGCAGGCGAGCGCGGTCATCTCGTCGTCGCCCGCGCGGATCCCGGCCAGGACCAACCCCCGGATCGCGAGTCCGTTCCAGCCGGTGAGCACCTGGTCGTCCAGCGGCGGCGGATCGAGCCGGGCGCGTTCATCGCGGGGCAGCCGGTACCACTCGCCCTCCACCCGACGGCCGTCGATCGTCGACTCGCTGTCCTGTGCCGCCACGAAGGCGCCGTCCGGTCGGCGCAGGGTGTCCCGGAGGAAGTCCGCGATGCCCCGGGCCCGGTCCGCGCCGGCCACCGCGAGCAGCCCGGCGTTGTCGTAGAGCATCCGCTCGTAGTGCGGGACGGACCAGTCACGACGGGTCGCGTACCGGAACACCCCGCCGTCGGCGTCGGTCAGCTCCGAACCGGCGATTGCGTCCAAGGCGCGGGAGAGCAACGTGCCGGCAGCGCCGTCGCCGTCCGCGGCCGCGTCGCCGAGGAACTCGAGCAGCGGGGCGTTCGGGAACTTCGGTGCTCCACCGAACCCGCCGTACGTCGCGTCTTCTGCGCGCTCGAGGTCCGCCACGACCTTGAGGACCGCATCGACCGACGGGAGGCCCGCCCCACCCCCGTCAGGTTGCGCGGCCTGCGCGGATGCCGCGTCCGCCTCGGCACCCTGCCGGATCGCCCGCGCGACGGCTGCCGCGTTCGCGTCGACCTCGTGCCGGCGGTCCCGCCACGCATCGAGCACCGCCGCCGTGACCTGCCGGAACGACGGGTGCTCGCCGACCGGCTGCGGCGGGTAGTAGGTGCCGGCGTAGAACACCTGCGCGTCCGGCGTCATGAAGACCGTCAACGGCCACCCGAGCTGTTCCGTGAAGGCGCTCGCCGCGGCCATCGCGCTCGAGTCGACGTCGGGCCGCTCTTCACGGTCCACCTTCACGGCGACGAAGTCCTGTCGGAGCATCGCGCCGATCTCCGGGTCGGAGAAACTCTCGCGCGCCATGACGTGACACCAGTGGCACGTGGCGTAGCCGATCGACACCAGGACGGGCACGTCACGCTCCCGCGCCTCGGCGAAGGCGTCCGCTCCCCACTCACGCCAGTCCACCGGGTTGGCGGCGTGCTGGCGGAGGTAGGGGCTGACGGCGGTCCCGAGCCGGTTGTCGTTCATGCACCCAGCGTGCCCCGCGCGCCCTGTGTGGGCGGGCCTCCAGGCCGATCTGTGGAGGAGCCGCCGCTGTCCACAGCCCCCGTGCGACCAGGCAGAGCGGGCAGTCAGGCCAGCCAGCCCGTCAGCCCAGCGCGAGCCACCCGGTCAGGCGGCCGAGGTCCTGCGCGATGTCTGCCGGTGTCCGTCCGTCCGTCTCGACTCGGACGACGTCGTCGGCGACGGCATGGTCGAGGTGCCGTGCGGTCTCCGCGCTGTGGCGGATCTCGTCGAGGGCAGCCGCACCGCCGGCTCGTCGGCCGAGACGGTCCGCCACCACGTCGTCCCCGGCGCGCAGCAGCACTGCGGTGACGAGGGGGTCCTCACCGATCGCGTCCGCGAGCACGGCGGCCCCGAGGACGGAGACGGTGTTCGTGAAGACGAGCCGATGGTGCCCCAACGCTCGCATGTTCGCCCACACGGCGGCGAGGTTCCGCGCGGCCAGCTGAGCCTCAGGGTGCTCCTGGTGCGGTGGCGGCCACGCGAGGTCGAGGAAGTCGCCCTCGATGACGACGTGCCGGACTCCGGCTCCCGCGAGCAACTCGTGGAGGGCGACAGCGGTCGTCGATTTGCCGACGCCGGACCGGCCGCCGATCAGCAGGACCTCCGGACGGGTCGTGGTCGACATGGTGTGTGCGCCCCTGCCGAGTCCGGCGTCAGTCGAGCCCGAGCGACAGCAGCACCATCGCCGCGTCCTCCGGCCCGTAGTCGAACATCCGGTCCCAGAAAGGGTCCGCGGCCCACGGGACGTCACCGTCGGCCGGCGTACGGTGCGCGGTCTCGACCAGCCAGTCGATCTCCGGCACGACCGCGTCCGCGAAGCGCGGCGGCACCCAGCCGAGAGACCGGGCTGCGGTGGTGTCGAGCACGAACGGCGACGGCACGGACCACGGCGTGAGGCCGACGAACGCGGGGGCGTCCTCGCCGAGCAGGACCTCGTCGAACGTGTGGCCGAGGTGGCCGCCGACGGTGCGGACGATCTCGAGGACGCTGGGCGCCGTGTCGTCGGCGACGTTGAGGATCCGGCGGTCGGGTGCGTCGGCGACGAGTCGGACCAGGGACGCGATGCCCGCCGCCGCCGTGGTGTGGTCGACGCCGCGGCCCTCGTCAGCGAGCAGGATGCGCTCGCGGCCGTCGAGCACCCGACGCACGACGAACCACTCGCGGGGCCGGCCGATGCCGACGCCGTACACCTTCGACGGACGCAGGACCGTGACGGGGGCACCGTGGTCGAGCAGGACCTGTTCGGCGGCGACCTTCGCGGCGCCGTACCCGTCGCGGCTCGTCGGGTCGGCGTCGCCCGGGGCCACCGTGGGCTGGAGTTCGGTGACCGCGCCGCCGAACACCGGCTTGTCCAGAGCGTTCGCGTGCCGCCCCTGCTCGTCGGCGTAGACCGCCTTGGACGAGACGAACACGGTCGACCCGACGTCGTCGAGGAACGGGGCCAGCTGCAGGGCATCGTCGCGGGTCACGCCGACCGTGTCGACGAGCAAGTCCGCGCCGGGACGCAGCAGGTTCCGCAGGAACGCGGTGTCGCGTCGGTCTCCCGGACGGCCGACCGCACCGCGGGCCAGCAGTTCGTCGGCGACCGGCCCACCGGTGCGGGAGACGACCTCGACCTCCCAGTCGTCGCCGCCCCGGCCGGACACGTCGAGGAGTTCGCGGGCGACCTGGGACCCGATGCCGCCGGTACCGCCGAGGACAACCGCGCGTCTGCTGCTCATGCTGGCAACGCTAGCCCGCCGCGGGAGACGGGCAGCGCCAGCCGAGCAAGGGGACGGGCAGCGCCAGCCCGCCGTGGGACGGGCTGCGCCAGCCGAGCAGGGGGCGTCGGCCGGTCAGGAAGCGATCGGCTCCCGCCACCACTCGGCGAGCGACCCGTCGTAGACACGGACCTTCTGGTGGCCGAGCACCGTGAGGGCCAGGGCGTCCACGCACGAGGCGCTGCCGACACCGCAGTAGGTCACGACCTCGTCCGCCGAGAGGACCGGTGCGAGGGCCCGCTTCAGCTCGGGCTGCCGGAGGAGCGCGTTCGACCCGTCGAGCAGCGCACGGACACCGATGGTGGTGCTGCCCGGGACGATCGGCGGGTGGTCGTGGCCCAGGACGGCCGGGTCGGCAGCCATGACGAGCGCAGCAGGTTCGGACCCGTCGACCGCACGGAGGACCCGCGCGCGGTCGGCCCAGAGCGGACGCTCTTCTCCCGCGACGAACGCGTCCGCGGACGGTCGGGGCGTGCGGGACAGCGCGCCGATGCGGACCGGGCGACCCTCGTCGCGCCACTTCGGGAAGCCGCCGTCGAGCACGGCGACGGCGTCGAAGCCGAAGGACCGGAAGATCCACCACAGGCGAGCGCTCCACTCACCGATGCCGTCGTCGTAGACCACGACCGTGGAGGCTCGGCTCACCCCGAGCGCGCGGGCTGCGGACTCAAAGCGGTCGACCCCGGGACGGGTGAGCGGCAGGTCTGCCTCGGTAGCCGAGAACTCGTCGATGAGGTCGGCGTAGACGGCACCCGGGACGTGTCCGCGACGTTCGTGGGCGTCGCGGGCGGAGTGCCACGACATGTCGAAGCCGATGCCGTCCGTGTGCACCGAGGCGTCGAGGACGAGGAGGTCGTCCGCACCCAGGTGGTCGGCGAGCCACTGCGTCGACACGAGCGGCGAGGTCAGGACGGGTGCCATGAGCCAAACGCTAATCGAGACCTCCGACTGATGACAGAGATTCAGCAACAGTCCGACACAGGGAGCGGGCCGCGCGACCGACGGCAGCGCGATGTGGCCTGCAACAGGACGGCGGCCTGCAGAGCAGGGCGGCGGCCTGCGACACGACGAACGCCGGCCCGCTCCGCGTGATGCTGCGGGGCCGACCGGCGTTCGCCGTGGTGCTGTGCTGTGCTGTGCTGGGGTCCGCTCAGTGCGCGGCGACCGGGACGCTGCCGGTCGTGTCCGAGCCGGCACGAGCGAGGCGTGCCAGACGGACCGACTGCCGGTTGATGAGCAACCCGCTGGCGATCGCGACGAGCACGAGCACGCCGGCCGAGATGCCGAAGGCCGCGTGGTAGCCGTCGAGCGTGGCCTGCGCCTGCTGCAGCTTCGTGGGCGCTGCGTTCAGCCCGGAGAGGCTGTTCTTCACGACGTCGGCGAAGATCGTCGACAGCAGCGCCGTCCCGATCGAGCCACCGATCTGCTGCATGGTGTTGACGGTCGCGGAGGCCACACCGGCGTCGGAGCGGGCCACACCGGTCGTCGCGGTGTTCATCGCGGACGAGAAGATCGTGCCCATGCCGAGCCCGATGACGATCAGCGCCGGCAGGACGGTGCCCGCGTAGGAGCTGTCGAGGTCCGTGCGGAGCAGCAGCAGGAGCCCGGTCGCGGCGACGAGGCCACCGGCGAAGATCAGGATCTTCGGGCCGACGCGGGGCAGCAGGCGGCCGCCGATCTGCGTCGCGGAGATCATGATCGACAGCGGCATCGGGAGGAACGCCAGGCCGGTCTGCAGCGCCGAGAAGCCGAGGGTCTGCTCGAGGTAGTAGGTCAGGAACAGGAAGATCCCGAACATGCCGATCGCCACGAGGCCGATCGCGACGAACGAGCCACCGCGGTCACGGTCGAGCACGACACGCAGGGGCAGTAGCGGGTGTGCGACGCGGGTCTCGATGAACACGAAGGCCGCGATCAGCACGACACCGACGGCGAGCATCGCGATCGTGACGGGGTCGTCCCAGCCGTTGGTCTCGGCGTTCGAGAAGCCGTAGACGACGCCGACCAGCCCGAGGGTGATCGTGAGGACACCGAGGACGTCGATGCGGGGGCGGTCGGCCTTCGGGGGCTTCACCATGAAGACCAGCGCACCGATGACCCCGAGCACGGCGAAGACGACGTTGACGTAGAGGCACCAGCGCCACGACGTGTACTCGGTCAGGACGCCACCGAGCAGCAGGCCGATGGCCGCACCGGAACCGGCGATCGAGCCGAAGATGCCGAACGCACGGCCGCGTTCCTTCGGGTCCCGGAAGGTCGTCGTCAGCATGCCGAGTGCGGACGGGGCGAGCAGCGCGCCGAAGGCACCCTGCAGTGCACGGGCGGCGACGAGCAGACCGAACGAGTCGGCCAGGCCACCGAGCACCGAGGCCAGGGCGAACCCGACGAGCCCGATGATGAAGGTGTTCTTGCGGCCGAAGAGGTCACCGAGTCGGCCGCCGAGCAGCAGCAGGGAGCCGAACGCCAGCGAGTAGGCCGTGACGACCCACTGTCGCTGGTCGGTCCCGAACCCGAGGTCCTGCTGCGCCGAGGGCAGCGCGATGTTCACGATGGTCGCGTCGAGCACGACCATGAGCTGCGCGAGGGCGATGACCGCCAGGGTGATCCAGCGGTGGTCCTTGCGCGGTGCGGTGGCACCGGACGCCGGAGCACCGGATGCGGTGGCATCGGATGTCGTGGGCGCCGAACCGGTGGGTGCGGGCGCTGTCTGTTCTGCCGTCACGACAGACCTCCTTCGAGAAGGGGTGGAGGGTGTTCGCAGCGCGCGCCGTCGGGCGCTGTAATGGTGTGGTGGAACCGGATGCCAGGCATCCGCTTCGGACCACTGTAGACCAAAACGGAGCGAGCGCATCCGCTTGTTCCCAGAAAGTTCAACTACGGTCGTCACCGTGAGCACCACCGATCAGCACGCCGACCTCGAACGGCCTCTCCGAGCCGACGCGGCACGCAACCGCGAGCTGATCCTCCAGACCGCACGCAAGTGCTTCGCCGAGCGCGGACTGTCCGTGACGCTGAACGACATCGCGCACGAAGCCGGCGTCGGCGTCGGCACGGTCTACCGACGCTTCGCCGACAAGGACTCCCTGATCGAGGCCCTGCTCGCGACGAAGTTCGAGGCCATGAACGCCGCGGCCGAACGCGCCGCCGCCGAGATCGACCCGCGCGAGTCGCTCCGCCTCTACCTGATGGGCGTGTTCGAGTTCCGGGCGCGGGACCGCGCCCTCGCCGACGCGATCGTCCGAGCCGGCAAGGCCCGGCCGTCGATCGTGCACGAGCGCGACCGGCTCGAACGCCAGGTCTCCACGATCATCGGCCGCGCGCGCGACGCCGGGGTCGTCCGCGACGGCTTCGACTACCGCGACCTGCCGATGCTGACCACGATGATCGGCGCCGTCGCCGACGCGACCCGCGCCCACGACCCGGACGCCTGGCGTCGCTACGCCAAGGTCGTCATCGACGGCGTCCTGCCGCCGGCCGAACCGGACGGCATGCTCGGCGACCCCCTTGACCGCGAGACCATCGAACGCGCCCTGCACGCCCAGTCCTGACCGGTCACGACACACCGCTCAAGTCCGTCGGCGTCCGCCGTCACCGGGCTGCCGACTGGTCACGACCCACCGTTCACGTCCGCCGACCGGTCGAGAACCGTCGACTCAGGCGCGCCGAACCGACGGTTCGTGACCACTCGCAGGCAGCGGGCTGGGTGTCGTGACCGCTCGCCCCGCTCCGGACCGGGCCCAAGCCGCCGGTTCCGGACCACCGTGCCACCGGACGGGCGTGCTAACGGCGGTGCGTGTCGGACGGGAGGCCCGTGGCGGCCTGGCAGCGGGCCTCCCGTCCGGTGGTCCGGACCCGATCGCCCGCGCGACGAGCGCGTGCCCGCCTACAACCAGCTGGGCAGCCAGTAGTGGGACCGGATGAAGTCCCACGGCGCCTGGATCGCCGACCACAGGGGGTACCAGTAGGCCGACGCGAGCACCACGACCACCAGGTAGACCCCGAGCCAGATCAGCGCCCGGGTCCGCCGTGCCCGTGGGTCCTGCCGTGACCCGAGCAGGTGCCCGATCACGGCAGCCAGTGCCATCACGAGGAAGGGCTCGAAGGCGATCGTGTAGAACTGGAAGACCGTGCGGTCGAGGTACATCAGCCACGGCAGGTACCCCGCGGCGATGCCCATCAGCACGATGCCGTACTCCCACCGCCGCCGGGTGACGAGCAGCACGAGCAGCACCACGGCCGCGATCACCGAGGCGTACCAGACGAACGGGTTCGCGATGCCGGTGATCGCCGCTCCGCAGCGGTCGGCCGCGCAGCCGTCCTGGCCCGCGTCGACCCCGACGTAGTACATCGAGGTCGGCCGTTGCATGAGGAGCCAGAGCAGCGGGTTCGCCTGGTACGAGTGCGGCGTGTGCAGGCCGATGTTGAAGCCGTAGATCTCTGCCTGGTAGTGCCACCAGTTCTGCAGGCTGTCGGGCACCCAGGCGAGCACGCCGGTCCAGCGCTGCCCACCGGTCCCGATCCAGTTCCGGTCCCAGCCGCCGCGGGTCAGGAACCACCCCGTCCACGACGCCACGTAGGTCACGGCCGCGATCGGCACGGTGAGCAGGAACGTCACCGGGGCCTGCTGCAGCGCGGCGCTCGACGACCAGAAGGCCACACCGGCCCGACGGCGCAGCAGCATGTCGCTGACGACCGAGTACACGGCGAAGAACGCCAGGAAGTACAGCCCGGTCCACTTCGTCGCCGTCGCGAGTCCGAGCGAGAAGCCCATCGCGACCAGCCAGGGCCGCCGCCACAGCACCGGACCCCAGAGCGTCGGCCGGCCGGCTGCGGCCTTCCGGTCGATCCACCGGTCGAGCTGTCGGGCCGACGACCGCCGGTCCAGCAGGAGCGCGCCGAAGCCGAGCACGACGAAGAACGTGACGATGCCGTCGAGCAGCGACACCCGCGACATCACGATCGCCTGCCCGTCCACCGCCAGGAAGCCGCCGGCCAGCGTCCCGATGAAGGTCGAGCGGAACAGCGAGCGGGCGATCACCGCGGTGAGGAAGACGGTGGCGATGCCGAGGACCGCGACCGTGAACCGCCAGCCGAATGCGTTGTCCGGCCCGAAGAGCAGCATGCCGAGGCCGATGAGGTACTTGCCGAGCGGCGGGTGTGCGATGAACTCCGCGGCGCGCGAGTAGATGTCGGTCTGCCCGTCGGCGAACCGTTGGTCGGTCGTCGTCGCGCCGTCGCCGGTCGGGTTCGCCGGCCACGTGCCCTCGTACCCGAGGTGCACCAGGGACCAGCTGTCCTTGACGTAGTACGTCTCGTCGAACACGAGCGTGTGCGGCCGGCCCAGGTCGACCAGTCGGAGCAGCGCCGCCAGCACGGTCACCGCGATCGGACCGCCCCAGCGCCAGGCGGCGACCCGCCAGCCGACGGACAGCACGCGGCCCCACCAGTCGTCGAGCCGCGAGCCACGTGGGACGTCCGGCACGGTCTTCTGCAGGTCGGCCAGGTCCGTGGTCATCCGCAGCATCATACGGACGCGACCTCGCCGCTGGCCCACGCCGTCCACAGGGCACGGCCACGACGACGACAATGGGGTCGTGATCGTCCTCGCAGCAACCCCCATCGGCAACCTCGGTGATGCCTCCCGTCGACTCGTGGAGACGCTGTCGAACGCCTCCGTCGTCGCCGCCGAGGACACCCGGACCGCGATCCACCTGATGCGCGCACTCGGCATCGAGAACCGCCCGCGGCTCATCGCGCTGCACGAGCACAACGAGCGGGAGCGTGCGGCCGAGGTCGTCGAACTGGCGCGCGAGGACGACGTCGTCGTGCTGACCGACGCGGGCATGCCCGCCATCAGCGACCCCGGCTTCCCGTTGGTGGAGGCCGCCGCCGCCGCGGGCGTCACCGTCACCGCGATCCCCGGCCCGAGTGCCGTCCTCACCGCCCTCGCGCTGTCGGGACTGCCGACGGACCGGTTCACGTTCGAGGGCTTCCCGACCCGCAAGGGCGGCGAGCGTCGTCGTGTCTTCGCCGCGCTGGCGGGGGAGCAGCGGACCATGGTCTTCTTCGAGTCGCCGCACCGGATCGCCGACACGCTCGGCGACATGGCCGCCGGGTTCGGAGCCGACCGGCGCGCCGCGGTCTGCCGGGAGCTCACGAAGATGCACGAGGAGATCCGACGCGGGACCCTCGCCGAGTTGACCGAGTGGGCGGCCGACGGCGTCCGCGGCGAGATCTGCGTCGTCGTCGCCGGTTCGTCCGGGTCGGGTGAGGACGCCACGATCGAGGACGGCGTGCGCCTGGTCCTCGAGCGCGTGGCCGCTGGCGCACGCATGAAGGAAGCCGCCGCAGCGGTCGCCGACGCGACCGGGCTGTCCAAGCGGGACCTCTACGAGGGTGCGCTCGCCGCACGCTGACCGGACCCGACACCTGTCGGACGGGAGGCCCCGGGGGGGGGCCCCCCCGGGCGCCCCGGCCGGTGTGGCCCGGGCCGGGGGGCCCCCCGGCCCGGGGGGGGGGGGGGCCGGAGGGTTGTCGG
>NZ_JARUXD010000045.1:0-28816 GCF_030433875.1 Curtobacterium sp. PsM8
TTTCGGGGCGCCCGGGCGGGGGGGGGGGCCCCCCCCCCCCGGGGGGGGGGGCGGGGGCCCCGGGGGGGGGGGGGGGGGGCCCCCGGGCCGGGCGGGGCCCCCCCCCCCACGTCCGCCACGCAGCCCGGGCCCGCGCGCTGACCCTTGTACGTGCGCTGGCCCGTGCGCGTCAGCGCAGGTCGCGCACCCAGCTCTCGATCGCGGCGGTGATCGCCCGCCGTGCCTCGTCGGGGCTGATCGTCGCCGTCCGGTCGCCCGGCTGCGCCCCGTACGCGCCGAAGTCGGCGTGGTTCGCGCCGGTGACCTGCGTCATCGTGGCGTCTGACGGGAGTTCGTCGCGGGCGGCGGCGACCTTGTCCGGCGTCGACAGGCCGTCGCGCGAGCCGGAGACGCTGAGCACGTCGAGGTCGGTGGCCGACAGGTCGTTCGCGCAGTAGCTGCCGAGCAGCAGGAGGCCGGCGACGTCGGGACCGTCGGCCAGCTGGCAGGCGCGGACGCCGCCGAGGGAATGGCCGCCGACGGCCCAGGTGCGGACCCCGGGGGCGTGCGCCTGGAAGACCGAGAGGGCCCGGGTGTCGAAGAACGCCAGGTTGAGGGTCGGCTTCGTGATCACGACCGTCGTGCCGTCGGCGACCACCTGCCGGAAGGTCGCCATGTAGGCGTAGGCGTCGACCTTCGCGCCGGGGACGAACACGACGCCGACGCCGTCCGGGGTGCCCGTCGGGGTCATCACGACGGAGTCGCCGGCGTCACGGACGGACACCCGGTCGTCGCGCCAGACGGTGAGGGCGGCCGAGCGGGTGCCCTGCATCACGATGTGCGCCCAGACGAGGAACACCAGGACCAGCACGAGCAGGACGGCCAGGACCCACCCGCCGATCCGCAGCACGCGGTGGCGGGGGGCTGGGGTGGTTCGTCCGTCGGTGCTCACGCCGCCGACGCTACTGCCACCGCCTGACCCGCACGACGCGGGGGTCAGTCGTCGGTGTCGACCGTGTTCGTGACGACCTCGCCGCTGCCGGCGTCGATGCGGATGCTGTGCTTCGTGCCGGACGCGTCGAGGACGTCGCCCTCCCAGACGACCGCGCCGGCGTGGTCGTCGAGGCCGAGCTCGGTCACGGTGCCGGAGACGGTCTTCGTCAGGGCGGAGGCCGCCTGGGCGACGGACAGGTCGGCGGCACCGACGAACCGCTTCGCCTCGGCGACGTCGTCCGCGTCCGAGGTCTCCTTCGTCGGACCGGCCGTGGTGCGCCGGCCGTCGGCGTCGACGTGGACCTCCTGCTCACGGCCGTCGGCGGTGACGACGAGGACCTCCCACGAGGTGCCGCCGGCCTCCTGCTCGATCGCGGTCACGGTGCCGGAGCCGACGGCCTTCCGGGCGGTCGCGGCGGCGGTCGGGAGGGCGTCGTTGCCGGCGGTGGCGGCGCTGCTGCTGCCGTCCGACGCAACCGACGGGGCGGAGGCTGCCGGTGCTGAGGCTGCCGGTGCGGCCACGTCGTCGCGGTCGTCGTCGTCCGACGAGCAGCCGGCGAGCGCCAGGGCACCGACGAGCGGGAGTGCGGTGAGGAGGGCGATGCGGCGGGCGGTGGTCTTCGTCGTGGTCTGCATGTGACCACCCTGGGCAACGGGCACTGAAGCAGACCTGAAGCGACCTGGGGCGACGCCTGGTGCCGGTCGGGCCTGCGCCTGTGCCTGTGCCCGCCCGTTCAGTCGTGCAGGAGCGGCAGCCGCACGGTGAACCGTGCTCCCCCGCCGGGCGCTGCCGACACCACGACGCCGCCGCCGTGCCCCCGGACGACGGCGTCGACGATCGCGAGCCCCAGCCCGGAGCCGCCGGCGTCCCGCGCCCGCCCCTCGTCCAGCCGGACGAACCGTTCGAACACGCGGGACCGGTCGGCTTCGGGGACACCGTGCCCGTCGTCGTCCACGGTGAGCACCGCGCTGCCGTCCGCCGTCCCGAGCCCCACGACGACCGTCCGCTCGGCGTGCCGGACCGCGTTGTCGACGAGGTTCCGCACCACCCGGCCGAGCAACCGGTCGTCGCCGCGGACCCGGGCCGGGGTCACGTCGGAGACGTCCACCCGGACGGCCGCGCGGCCGTCCGAACGCACGGCCGCTCCGTCCGTCCCGCGGACGGAACGTGGTCGGGATGCTTCGGTGAACACGAGGTCGTCGAGGTCCACCGCCCGGTCCCGGTCGCGGCCGCGTTCGTCGACGCGGGTGAGCAGGAGCAGCGACTCGACGAGCTCCTGCAGCCGGGCGCCCTCGTCGAGGACGACGTCCGCGAGGTCCGCGGTGCCGGTGACTTCCGGGTGCGCACGGGCGACCTCGGCGTGCTGCCGGATCGTCGCGAGCGGGGAACGCAGCTCGTGCGAGGCGTCGGAGACGAACTGCCGCTGCGCCTGCTGTGATGCCTCGAGCCGCCCGAGCATCCGGTTCATGGTCGTGGCGAGCCGGTCGACCTCGTCCCCGGAGCCCGGCTCGTCGACGCGGGCGTGCAGGTTCGTGCCCTCGACCGCGTCGACCTCGCGGCGCATCCGGTCGACGGGGCGCAGGGCCCGGCCGACGACGAACCACGTGACGAGCGACATCAGCGCCACGACGACGGGCACCGCCACCACCAGCAGGACGGTGACGGTCCGCACGGCGGCGTCGGCGTCCTCCAGGGGCGCGCCGACGACCAGGGTGCCCTCGCTGCCGTCCGGCAGGTCGACGTCGTCGGCGACGAGCAGCCACCGCTCGCCGTCGTGCCGGGAGCGGGACTCCTCGGCGGTGTCGAGCGGCCGGGCAGGGCTGTCGTCGGCGCGGGCGAGCACCCGGCCGTCGGCGTCCTGCAGTTGGGCGAGCACGTCGTCGTCCTCCGCCTCCACTGCGGGTGCGCCGTCGGCCTCCACCCGGCTGCTCAGGCCGTCGAGGGTCTGCTCGGCGGCGGTCCGCACGCCGTCGGTGAGCGAGGTGCGGAGGACCCCGACGAAGGCGACCGCCCCGATGACGAGGGCGACGAGGACGACGAGGGCCGCGCCTCCCGTCGCGCGTGCGCGGATCGACGCGGGCCGGCGCGACCGAGCGGTGCGTTCAGCCACCGTCGGCGTCGAGGCGGTACCCGGCCCCGCGGACGGTCTCGATGGCGTTCCGGCCGAACGGGCGGTCGACCGCGCGGCGGAGGTGCCCGACGTACACCTCGACGATGTTCGGGTCACCGGTGAAGTCGTCGTCCCAGACGTTCGCGATGACGTCGCGCTTCGACAGCACTTGGCCGGGGTGGCGCATCAGGTACTCGAGGACCGTGAACTCCCGGCTGGTCAGGTCGAGCAGGACCTCGCCCCGCCACACCCGTCGCGCCGCCGGGTCCAGACGCAGGTCACCGGCCTGGAGGACCGTGGGCCGTTCCCGGGACCCGCGCCGGACGAGCGCACGGAGACGCGCGACCAGCACCGGGAACGAGAACGGCTTCGTCACGTAGTCGTCGGCGCCGGCGTCGAGGGCGTCGACCTGGTCCCACTCGCCGTCCTTGGCGGTGAGCATGAGGACCGGGGTCCAGTCCTGCTCGGCGCGGAGGGTCTCGCAGACCTTCCAGCCGCTCATGCCGGGCATCATCAGGTCGAGGACGATCGCGTCGTACGGGTTCTCGCGGGCGTACCAGAGCCCGTCGACGCCGTCGTGGGCGACGTCCACGGCGAAGCCCTCGGCCTGCAGTCCGTTCCGGATGCCCTCGGCGAGCCGGACCTCGTCGTCGACCACCAGCACGCGCATCGTCCGAGCATGGCCGGGCGGCCTGAACCGCCGCTGAAGCCGGCCACGGGCCTCCGGCTGCCGAGACGCCCCCGTCAGCCGGAGACGCCCCGGACCGCACAAGACGCCCCCGGATTCGGAGGCGTCTCGGGGACATCGCGGCGCTTCGAGGACACAGCGGCATCGTCCGCCCGCGGAACGCGACGTGGGCGGCCCCACGCAACGGAGTACCGCTGCGTGGAACCGCCCACGTTGCGTTTTGCGGAAGGACTACGCGGCGTCGATCGCAGCGCGGATCTCGGCGGCGGCAGCGCCGACGTCCGAGGCGCTGTAGATCGCGCTGCCGGCGACGGCGACACGGGCGCCCGCGGCCTTGACGGAAGCGACGGAGGACGCCTTCACGCCACCGGCGATCGAGAACGGCACGCCCGAGGCCTTGCCCTCCTCGAGCAGCGTGTCGAAGGTGAAGCCCTCTTCGGCCTGCTCGTCGAGGCCGGCGTGCACCTCGACGAACTCGACGCCGAGCTCGGTGACCTCACGGGCACGGGCGGCCTTGTCGGGGACGCCGATCAGGTCGACGACGATGCCCTTGCCGTGCTTCTTCGCGGCCTTGACGGCACCGACGATGGTGCTGTCCCCGGCGACGCCGAGCACGGTGACGAGGTCGGCACCGGCCTGGAACGCCATGTCGGCCTCGAGCTCACCGGCGTCCATCGTCTTGAGGTCGGCGAACACGATCTTGTCCGGGTGGGCTTCCTTCATCGCCGTGATGGCGGCGACGCCGGCGCTCTTCACGAGCGGGGTGCCGAGCTCGAGGATGTCGACGTGCGGGGCTGCCGCGGCGGCGAGTTCGAGGGCGGTCTCGGTGGAGAGGGTGTCGATGGCGAACTGGAGCTGCATGGTGGTTCCTTCCGAAGGGGTCATTCGAGGTTGGCGTGCCGCGGCCAGAGGTCGTCGGCGGAGTGTCCGCTGCGCTGCCACAGCGCGTGGAACAGTGCGTCACCGAGCAGGACGACGCCCTGCTCGAAGAGGCCGCCGGCGTACTGGGCCGAGGCCGTTCCGGAGCGGTCGGTCTTCGTCGCGGCCGGCAGCACGAGGGTGACCTCGGCCAGTTCGGCGAGCGGCGACGACGCGGTCGTGGACACGGCGACGACCTGTGCGCCGACGTCCACGGCGGTCCGTGCGGCCTGCACGATGCTGCCGGTGGTGCCGGACCCGCTCGCGGTGAGCAGGACGTCGCCGGACTCGATCGCGGGGGTCGTGACCTCGCCGACGACGTGGACGTCGAGCCCGAGGTGCATCAGCCGCATCGCGGTCATCCGCAGCGCGAGCCCGGAGCGTCCGGCGCCGTGCACGAACACGCGCTCGGCGCCGTCAAGCAGGTCGAGTGCCCGGTCGGCAGCCGCCTGGTCGCCCTCGGCCACGCCGTCGACGAGGTCGTCGAGTTCGTGGCTGACGAGGTCGAGCGCGGCAGCGAGCGTGTGTGTGGTCATGCAACAACAGTGCTCCCCCGCACCTGCGGGTGCCGCTACCCGACACGGCGGGCGTCCCACCCGTTCGGACGGCTCCCCGTTCGCGGACGGGCAGGGCGGGTAGGTTCGTCCAGATGGACACGCAGCCCGGCCGGGAGGCCCGGATCACCCCCGCCGAGCACGCTCGCCTGCTCGCCGACCAGGCCGACCGGCACACGCTCACGCTCGAGTCCGTGCTGGCCGTGCTCCGCTCACCCCGGGTGGGCGACGCCGCCGCCCGGGCCGAGGCGGTCGAGATCGCCTCGGCGGCACTCGTGGACCTGCGGACGTCGACGGACCGGCAGCGCGAGGTCCTGCTCGAGCCGGTGGCCGGGGCGTTCTCGCGTCTGCGGGCCGACCTGCGCCCCCTGGTCCGGTTCGGTGACCTGGACGTGCAGTTCGTCGAGCCGCCTGCGAACGGTCGCGCCCTGCCCGGCGACGTCGCCCACGCTGCCCGGGCGGTGGTGCGGACGGCGGTGCTCACCCTCGTGGACGAGGGCCGGGCGAACCGGGTCCGCATCCAGTGGGACTGCGACGGCCGGAACCTGCTCATGCAGCTCCGCGACGACGGCGCCGGGACGCACGACGTGCAGGACGACGCGATGCGGCCGATCGCCGAACGGGTCGCAGCGCTGGCCGGGCAGATGCGGGTCGACTCGACGCCCGGGTGGGGATCCGTGATCGACGTGACCGTGCCGCTGGACCCGCCCGTCGCCTCCGCCCCGGCCCCCGAGGACTCGGACCTGACGCCCCGCGAACTCGACGTGCTGCGGCTCGTGGCGACCGGGGTCGGGAACCGGGAGATCGCGGACGGCCTCGGCATCACCGTGAACACGGTGAAGTACCACGTGGCGAACCTGCTCCGGAAGCACGGTGCCCGGACCCGGGCGGAGCTCGCGGCGCACGCCCACACCGGCTGAGCGGCGGCGCGGCAGCGGCGGCCCGGCGGTCGGCGGATCAGGAAGACGCCACCGACCGACGCGACCGGGACAGCGGGTAGCGGCGGTCGAGCCAGGGGTCGATGACCGTCGTCATGAGGAACCGTCCGACGAGCGACCCGACCACCCAGTAGGCCCCGAGCAGCAGGATCGTGACGCCCGGCCAGACCCGGCTGGCGATGAGCGCGATCGTCAGGAACGCCAGGGCGATGCCGACGCCCGAGTAGAGGTACCGCCAGCTGCGGCCGAAGGCGTCCCGCCGGTCCTGGTCCGCCGCCGTCCGGTCGTCGAGCCCCTGCACGTCGGGTTTCAGCAGGGTGAGGCCGTCGGCGGCGAACAGCTCGCGCACCGGCACCTCGAGGGCCCGGGCGATCGAGGACAGCGACTCGAGGCTGGCGTCGTTCCCACCCTCGACCCGCTGGATCGTCCGCACCGCGATGCCGCTCTCCTCGGCCAGTCGTTCCTGGGTCCAGCCGCGCAGTCGTCGCAGCTCCGTGATCCGCATGTCGTTCATGGGGGCAACGCTAGGGAACGGCGCCGATCCGCACCACGACAGGGACCCGCCACCTGCACGACAGCGACCCGACAGCCTCCCGACAGTGCCGCATCACCCGTTACGGACGGTCGCCGGACGTCGCCGCCCAACAGCATCCCGCTCGAACCAGGGGATGCCGCGGCGCGAGCGGGACACGGTTGTCCGGGTCCGATCGGCGCCACGCGCCACGTGCCACGTGCCACGTGCCACGCGCCACGGCACCGCGACGCAGCGGCGGATCAGCCGGCCGGCGCGAACCGGTAGCCCATCCCCGCCTCGGTGACCAGGAACCGCGGGTGCGACGGCTCCGGCTCGAGCTTCCGCCGGAGCTGCGCCATGTACAGCCGCAGGTACCCGGAGTCGGTGCCGTGCGTCGGACCCCACACCTCGGTGAGGAGCATCTCGCGCGTCAACAGCCGGTCGGGGTTCGTCACGAGGACCTCGAGCAGCCGCCACTCGGTCGGTGTCAGCCGGATCGCGGGTCCGTCGGGCGCGGTGACCTGCTTCGCGACGAGGTCCACCACGAGCGCCCCGATCCGGATCGTCGGCGCGGCCTCGGCCCCGCCCGCCGGAGCCCGGCGCCGACCGAGGGCGCGCAACCGTGCCAGGAGCTCGTCCATCTGGAACGGCTTCGTCACGTAGTCGTCCGCGCCGGCGTCCAGGGCGTCCACCTTGTCGCTCGAGTCCGTCCGCCCGGACAGCACCAGCACCGGCACCTGCGACCACCCGCGGATGCCCTCGAGCACCCCGATGCCGTCCAGCCGGGGCATGCCGAGGTCGAGCAGCACGATGTCCGGCCGCTCGGTGATCACGGCGTCGATGGCGGCCCGACCGTCGCGGGCGGTGACGACGTCGTAGCCCCGGGCACCGAGCGTCACGGCGAGCGCCCGCACCAGCTGCACGTCGTCGTCCGCGATCAGGACCTTCATCTGCCCACCACTCCCAGGTGTCCCGCGATCGGCAGCCGCACCACGACGGTGAGCCCACCGCCGGGGGTGTCGTCGACCTCGATCGTGCCGCCCATGCCCTCGGTGAACCCGCGCGCGAGCGCCAGGCCGAGTCCGAGTCCGGTCTCGTTGTCCGTGTCCCCGAGCCGCTGGAACGGCTGGAACACGTCTTCGCGGCGGTCCTCGGGGATCCCGGGGCCGCGGTCCGCGACACGGAGTTCGACCCTGCCGGCGAAGGCGCTCGCCGCGATCCGGACGCGCTCGCCGTCGGGTGAGTAGCGGACGGCGTTGGCGAGCAGGTTCACGACGACGCGCTGCAGCAGTACCGGGTCGGCGAGGACCGGCGGCAGTTCGGCGGGCAGGTCGAGGTCGACGTCCTCCGGGCCGAGTTCGAGTTCGTCGAGTGCGGGCGCGACGACGGTGTCGAGTGCCGTGGGGACGGGGGCGGCGGCGAGGACTCCGGCCTGTACACGGCTGACGTCGAGCAGGTCGGCCAACAGGACCGCCAGCTGACGGAGGCTCTCGTCGGCGGTCGCGAGGAGCGCCTCCCGGTCGGCTTCGCTCAACCGCACGTCGCGTGCGCGGAGGGACTGGACGGCGGCGCTGGCGGCGGCGATCGGCCGGCGCACGTCGTGGCTGACGGCCGCCAGGATGGCGCTCCGCACCCGGTCGACGGCGGCGATGCGTTCCGCGTCGACGGCGGTGCGGGTGAGGGCGCGGTGTTCCAGGGCGGCGTCGAGCTGCTGCTCGACGACGCGCAGCAGCCGTCGCTGGGTGGGGTCGTCGGGCGCGCCGGCGAACTCCAGGACGGCGCCGGACGGGAGGGTCGTGGCCGCGTCCGGCTCGTCGCCGAACGTCCCCGAGGTGGCCGGCACCTCGTCGCCCTGACGGACCCGGACCCCGGCGAAGCCGAAGGCCTCGCGGGTGCGCTCGACGAGGGCCTGGAGGGCGTCGTCCCCGCGGAGGACGCTGCCGGCGATCCCGACGAGGAGCCCGGACTCGGCGGCGGCCCGGCGTGCCGTACGGGAGCGGCGGGCGGAGCGGTCGACGACGAAGCTGACGAGCACCGCACTGACGACGTACATGACGAGGGCGAACAGGTGCCAGGGCTGCTGGACGGTGACCTGGTGCAGGGGTCGGACGAAGAAGAAGTCGAGACTCAGCCCGGACAGGACGGCGGCGAACACGGCGGGCAGCATGCCGCCGATCAGCGCGACGACGAGCACGAGCAGCTGGTAGGCGAGCACGTCGACGGTGATCGAGTCGGGGTCGTCGGTCAGGCTGAGGAGCCAGGTCAGGACGGGGCCGGCGACCAGGGCGAGCAGGAACGCCGCCACGGTCCGGGAGCGGGACAGGCTGCCGCCGAGCTTCGGCAGCGCGAAGCCGCCGCCCGCGCGCTCGTGGGTGACGACGTGCACGTCGATGTCCCCGGACTCGCGGATGACGGTGCTGCCGATGCCCGGCCCGGTGAGGGCGGCGGCGAGTCGGCTGCGACGGCTGATGCCCATCACGATCTGGGTCGCGTCGACCGACCGGGCGAACCGGACCAGGGTGGTGGGCACGTCGTCGCCGACGACCTGGTGGTAGGTGCCGCCGAGCTGTTCGAGCAGGGCGCGCTGCTTGCCGAGGGCGCCCGGGTGCCGTTCGCGCAGGCCGTCGTTGGTGGTGACGTGCACGGCGGCGAGCTCTCCGCCGGCCGAGCGGGCGGCGATGCGGGCTCCGCGGCGGAGCAGGGTCTCGCCCTCGGGGCCGCCGGTCAGGGCGACCAGGACGCGCTCCCGGGTCTCCCACCGGTTCGCGATGCCGTGTTCGGCGCGGTAGCGCTTGAGAGCGTCGTCGACCTCGTCGGCGAGCCAGAGCAGGGCGATCTCGCGGAGGGCGGTGAGGTTGCCGAGGCGGAAGTAGTTCGACAGGGCCGCGTCGATCCGGGCGGCCGGGTACACGAGCCCGTCGGACAGCCGGTCGCGGAGGGCCTGCGGGGAGAGGTCGACGACCTCGATCTGGTCGGCGGCGCGGACGACGGCGTCGGGGACGGTCTCGCGTTGGACGGTGCCGGTGATCTCGCGGACGACGTCACCGAGGGACTGCATGTGCTGGACGTTCACGGTCGAGATGACGTCGATGCCGGCGGCACGCAGGGCTTCGACGTCCTGCCAGCGCTTCTCGTGCGGGCTGCCGGGGGCGTTCGAGTGCGCGAGTTCGTCGACCAGGGCGACCTCGGGTCGGCGGGCCAGGACGGCGTCGAGGTCCATGTCGTCGAGTTCGACCCCGCGGTGTTCGACCGTGCGACGGGGGACGACCTCGAGCCCGTCGACGAGGGCGGCGGTGGCGGCGCGGCCGTGGGTCTCGACGACGGCGATGACCACGTCGCGGCCGTGTTCGGCCATCCGGCGGCCCTCTTCGAGCATCGTGTAGGTCTTGCCCACGCCGGGGGCCGCACCGAGCAGCACCCGCAGCTTCCCTCGCTTCACGCGCTCATCCTCTCCTGCTCGGGGCCTGGCGCGAACCGGACCCGCACAACCTCGTCCAGCTCGAACCGCGGTTGCCCGTGGTTCGGACGGGTTCTGGTTGTGCGGGTCCGATCGACACCGGGGTCAGCCGAGCTTCGCCAGCGCCAGGTTCAGCTCGAGGACGTTGACCGCCGGGTCACCGAGGAACCCGAGCTGCCGGGACTCGGTGTGCTCGGCGACCAGGGCACGCACCCGGGCTTCGGAGACGCCGCGGGCCGCGGCCACACGGGCGATCTGCAAGCGGGCGTACTCCGGGCTGATGTCCGGGTCGAGCCCGGAGCCGGAGGCCGTCAGCGCGTCCGCCGGGACCTCGGACGCGGGCACGCCGTCGGCCTTCGCGATCGCGGCACGTCGTTCGTCGATCGCCTTGGTCAGGTCGGGGTTCGACGGGCCGAGGTTCGACCCGGACGAGGCGTTCGCGTCGTACCCGTGCTCGCCGGCGGCCGAGGGGCGGGACTGGAACCAGCGGGCCGCGTCCTTGCCGGTGAACGACTGCCCGATCAACGACGAGCCCACGGTGGTGCCGGAGGAGTCGGTGACCATCGAGCCGTTGGCCTGGTCGTGGAAGGCGGCCTGGCCGACACCCCAAACGGCGAGCGGGTAGCCGACGCCGAGGACGACGGTGGCCAGGAGGGTGAGCCGCACGGCCACACCGGTGGAGCGGAGGAAGGAGCGAGAAGAGGAAGCCATGACTAGAACCCCGGGATGAGACCGACGACGAGGTCGATCAACTTGATGCCGATGAAGGGGACGATGACGCCGCCGAGCCCGTAGACGAGCAGGTTGCGGCCGAGGATCGACGACGCCGAGGCTGCGCGGTACTTGACGCCACGCAGGGACAGCGGGATGAGCGCCACGATGACGAGCGCGTTGAAGATGATCGCCGACAGGATCGCCGACGCCGGGGAGTGCAGGTGCATGATGTTCAGCGCACCGAGGCCCGGGAACGTCGCCTGGAACATCGCCGGGATGATCGCGAAGTACTTGGCGATGTCGTTGGCGATCGAGAACGTGGTGAGCGCACCGCGGGTGATGAGCAGCTGCTTGCCGATCCGGACGACGTCGATGAGCTTCGTCGGGTCCGAGTCCAGGTCGACCATGTTGCCGGCCTCCTTGGCCGCGGTCGTCCCGGTGTTCATCGCCACGCCGACGTCCGCCTGCGCCAGGGCCGGTGCGTCGTTCGTGCCGTCACCGGTCATGGCGACGAGGTTGCCGCCCTCCTGCTCGCGGCGGATCAGCGCGAGCTTGTCCTCCGGGGTGGCCTCGGCGAGGTAGTCGTCGACGCCGGCCTCGGCCGCGATGGCCTTGGCGGTGCGCGGGTTGTCGCCGGTGATCATCACGGTGCGGATGCCCATGCTGCGCAGTTCGGTGAACCGCTCGGCCAGGCCGTCCTTCACGACGTCCTTGAGGTGCACGACGCCGAGCAGCTGGACGGTGCCGGCAGCGTCACGACGGCCGACGACGAGCGGCGTGCCGCCCTGGTCGGAGATCTCCGCGACGGTCGCGTCGATCGCCGCGGTGACACCGGCGTCGCGGGTGTCCGCCCAGGCGAGCACTGCCGCAGCAGCACCCTTCCGGACCGAGGACCCGTCGGGCAGGTCGACGCCGGACATCCGGGTCTGCGCCGTGAACGGCACCTCGACCCCGCCGGCCGGGAGGGGCGTGGAGACCCCGGCGGCGAGCGCCAGGTCCACGATCGAGCGGCCCTCGGGCGTGCCGTCGGCGGCACTCGAGAGCGCCGCGGCGGCCATCAGCTCCGGCTCGGTCACGCCCGGCACCGGGACGACCCGGGAGGCGCGGCGGTTGCCGTACGTGATGGTGCCGGTCTTGTCGAGGAGCAGCGTGGTGATGTCGCCGGCGGCCTCGACCGCACGGCCGGACATCGCCAGGACGTTGTGCTGCACGAGCCGGTCCATGCCGGCGATGCCGATCGCGGAGAGCAGCGCCCCGATGGTGGTCGGGATGAGGCAGACGAGCAGCGCGATGAGCACCGTGATGCTGACCGTCGAGCCGACCAGGCCGGCGATCGGCTGCATGGTGAGGCAGACGATCACGAAGACGATCGACAGCGACGCGAGCAGGATGTTCAGCGCGATCTCGTTCGGCGTCTTCTGGCGGGCGGCGCCCTCGACCAGGCGGATCATCCGGTCGATGAAGGTCTCGCCCGGGGTCGAGGTGATGCGCACCACGATCCGGTCGGACAGCACCCGGGTACCGCCGGTCACGGCACTGCGGTCGCCGCCGGACTCGCGGATCACCGGAGCGGACTCACCCGTGACGGCGGACTCGTCGACCGAGGCGATGCCGTCGACGACGTCTCCGTCACCGGGGACCACCTCGCCGGCGACGACGACCACCAGGTCGCCCTTCGCCAGGTCGACCGAGGCGACGTCCTCCGTGGCGGTGGACAGTGCGGCCGGGTCGGACGCCGAGTAGCCGACGACGCGGCGGGCGCTGGTCGTCGAACGGGTCTTGCGGAGCGTCTCGGCCTGCGCCTTGCCGCGCCCCTCGGCGACGGACTCGGCCAGGTTCGCGAAGACGACCGTCAGCCAGAGCCAGACGGCGATCGCGATGGTGAAGGAAGACGGGACGGGCGCGCCGGAGTCGGCCGCGCCTCCCGACCGGGTGAAGGGCTCGACGACGGCGGTGACCGTCGTCAGGGCGGCCCCCACCTCGACGATGAACATCACCGGGTTCTTCCACATCAGCCGGGGGTCCAGCTTGCGGAACGCACCCGGGAGGCCCGCCGCCAGTTGGCGGGGTCCGAAGGCCGACGAGCGTCGGCCCGGCTGCTCAGCGGTGTGCTGCTCCGTCTCGGGAGTCAGGGTGGTCATCAGGACAGTCCTTCTGCGAGCGGGCCCAGTGCGAGCACCGGGAAGTACGTGAGTGCGGTGACGATGACGGCGACGCCGCCCAGGAGCACGATGAACAGCGGCCGGTGCGTGGGCAGCGTGCCGACGGTCGCCGGCACCTTGTCCTGCTTGGCCAGCGACCCGGCGAGCGCCAGGACGAACACCATCGGCACGAAGCGGCCGAGCAGCATCGCGACGCCGAGCGCGGAGTTCATCCACGTCGTGTTCGCGGTCAGGCCACCGAAGGCCGAGCCGTTGTTGTTGCCGGCGCTGGTGAACGCGTAGAGCAGTTCGGACAGGCCGTGGTTGCCCGGGTTGAAGAGCGACGTACCGAGCACCTGCTCGCGGACGCCGGGGATCAGGAGCGACAGGGCCGTACCGGTGAGCACCACGGTCGGAGTGACCAGGATGTACAGCGCGGCGTAGGTCATCTCCTTGGCGCGGATCTTCTTGCCGAGGTACTCCGGCGTGCGGCCGACGAGCAGACCACCGATGAAGACCGTGATGACGGCGAGCACGAGCATGCCGTACAGGCCGGACCCGACACCGCCCGGGGTGACCTCGCCGAGCATCATGTTGATCAGCGCCATCATGCCGCCGAGCGGGGTGAAGCTGTCGTGCAGGGCGTTCACGGCGCCGGTGGACGTCGAGGTCGTCGCGGTGGCGAAGAGCGTCGAGCCGAGGATGCCGAAGCGGACCTCCTTGCCCTCCATCGCGGCTCCGGCAGCGTGCGTGGCGGACCCGCCACCGGCGAGTTCGGCGATCGACATCGCGGCGAGGGACACCAGGAAGATGCCGCTCATCACGGAGACGATCGCGGTGCCCTGGCGGGTGTCGCCGACCATCTTGCCGAAGGTGCGGGGCAGCGAGAACGGGATGACGAGCATGAGGAAGACCTCGAAGAGGCTCGTCCACGCCTGCGGGTTCTCGAACGGGTGGGCCGAGTTGGCGTTGAAGTACCCACCGCCGTTGGTGCCGAGCTCCTTGATGGCCTCCTGCGAGGCGACGAAGCCGTGCGGGATGTGCTGGGTGCCACCGGCCAGTGTGCTGACGTCGGTGCCGGCGCCCCACGACTGGATGATGCCGCCGGCGACGAGCACGAGTGCGGAGACGAACGCCAGCGGCAGGAGCAGACGCCCGGTACCGCGGACCACGTCGACCCACACGTTGCCGAGCGTGCCGGACTTCCGACGGGCGAACCCGCGCACCAGGGCGACGGCGACCGCGAGACCGACGGCGGCGGACAGGAAGTTCTGCACCGCCAGGCCGGCCATCTGCACGGTGTAGCCGACGGTGGCCTCGGGCGAGTACGACTGCCAGTTCGTGTTCGCGACGAACGAGGCCGCCGTGTTGAACGCGAGCGCGGGACCGACGGCGGGCAGGCCGAGGTCACCCGGCAGCACCACCTGGATGCGCTGGAGCAGGTAGACGAGGAGCAGTCCGGCGACGCTGAAGAGCAGCACGCCACGGAGGTACGCGGCCCACGACTGCTCGGCGTCGGGGTCGACACCGATCAGACGGTAGACACCTCGCTCGATGCGGCCGTGGTGGGTGCTCGTGAAGACGCGGGCCATCCAGTCGCCGAGCGGCCGGTGGGCCACGACGAGGAGCAGCACGAGGAGGGCGACCTGGGCGATGCCGGCCCAGGTCTGCGCGACGCCCATCAGAACTTCTCGGGGCGGACGAGCGCCCAGACGAGGTACACGACAGCGGCGAGGCCGAGGACGGCGGCGGCGATGGTGATGGCGATCACAGCCGCTCCACCCCCTTGGCGATCAGTGCCACCACGCCGAACACGGCGAGGACACCGGCGACGACGAAGACGTCGAACACGTGGGACTCCTGGAGATCGAGGTGCCCGCGGCAGCTGCCGTGGACCGCACCGGTTGTGGTGCAGTCCGATGGTGGCTCCGGTCGGGGTCGCGACCGACGGTCCTAACGGTTCCCTCACGGCCCCGTGGTTGACGCGTGCACCGCCCTAACGGCTCACTCCGGAGCGGCGGACCGGAGACGGTCGGCCACCTGCTGCACCGCGTCCCGCAGGGCGTCGGGGCCGGTGACGACGAAGTCGGCGTCGAAGCCGGCGAACTGCGCCGCGAGGGCTGGCCACGACCACGAGCCGGCGGTGAGACGACAGGTGTGGTCAGGGAGGGCCTCCAGGACGGCGTCCTCGGTGAGGTACGGCGCGATCGTGCGCGCGTCCACCTGCAGCACCGCGGTACCGACGCACGGCCAGGCGGGCCCACCGTCGGCCGGGCCCACGTCGGACGGCCCGGTGCCCCGGAAGCGGGCCGCGACGAACGCGGACGGGTCGCCACCCGGGACGTCCCGGGGGACGAACGGGAGACCCGTGGGCACCTTCGGCAGGATGCGGTCCACCCGGTAGGTGCGCCAGTCCCCCGCGTCGGTGTCCCAGGCGAGCAGGTACCAGCGGCCGTTCCGCGCGAGGAGTGCGTGTGGTTCGACACGGCGGGGTGGCCGGTCGTCCTCCGCTCCCGGCGGCCAGGCGGGCGCGTACCCGAAGCGGAGGACCGTACGGGTGCGGACCGCCTCGCTCACGGCGACCAGCACGCCCGGGTCGACCACGACCGAACCGGGCGTGGTGACGACCTGGACGGCGTCGATGCGGTGGCGCAGCCGGGACGGCATCACCTGCCGGACCGTCGTCAGGGCGCGGGTGGCCGCCTCGGCGATGTCCGCGCCGGACGCCGGGGCGACGGCGAGCGCGAGGGCGATCGCGACGGCCTGGTCGTCGTCGAAGAGCAGCGGCGGCAGGTCGGACCCAGCGGACAGCCGGTAGCCGCCGGCGGGTCCGCGCAGCGCGTCGACCCGGTAGCCGAGTTCGCGGAGACGGTCGACGTCCCGCCGGACGGTCCGCGGGCTGACGTCGAGTCGCCCGGCCAGGTCGGGTCCAGACCACTCGCGGCGCACCTGCAGGAGGGACAGCAGCGCGAGCATGCGGGAGGACGGGGTGGGCATGCCCCCGAGCATGCCAGGAGGAGCGGACACGATCTGACCGCATCTGCCGCCATGCTCCTCGTGACGAGGACGACCGGTCCTCGCAGACGAGGAGTCGACATGACCATCACCACCACGCCCCACGTGAACTTCGACGGACAGGCCGCTGCGGCCCTGGCGTTCTGGGGCGCGGCCCTCGGGACCGAGCCGGTCCTCGTGACGTACGGGCAGAGCGGCGCCGTGGCGGACCCGGTCTGGGCGGACCGGGTCGTCTGGGGGCAGGTGTCCTCGGCGAGCGGCGTCCGCGTGATGGCGTTCGACGTGTGGCCCGGACAGCCCTACGACCAGGGCACGAACAGCTCCTACGTCTACCTGTCCGGAACGGACGAGGACGAGATCCGCGCGGTGTGGGCGGGCCTGCAGGAGGGTGCCGAGGTGCGGCAGCCGCTCGGAGCCTCGGCGTGGTCGCCGCTCGCCGGGCAGCTCCGTGACCGGTTCGGCGTCGTCTGGGCCCTCGACGTGCCGGCGCAGCAGGGCTGACCGAGCCCGAGCCAGACAGCGGGGCGGTACGGACCGTCGGCGGACGCGACCGCCGCCGGTCCGTACGCTGACCGCATGGGGATCACGATCACCTCCGTGACCATCGCCTTCGTCCTCGCCGCCGCCGTCCCGGTGGTCGTGACGTCGGCCATCCGTCGGGGGGACCGGAAGCGGAAGCACCAGCGTGTGCTCGCCGGAGCAGCACCGGACGCACTGTTCACGGTGCGGCCGAGACGGTGGCAGCGGGTGATCCTGCGGACGGTCGGCATCCTCCTCGCGGTCGTCGGCGCGGTGCTGCTGCTCGCCGGGGTCACGTCGACCGACGAACCGGACGCGCTGCCCGTGGGGATCACGGGCGGGGTCGCCCTGCTCGCCGGTGTCGCGTTCGTCCTGCTCGCCGGCGCGCTGGCACGGACGCGGATCGACGCGCTGCCGGACCGGTTGATCGTGCGGAAGGGCTTCCGGGCCGAACGCGAGGTGCACCACACCGCCATCGCGTCGATCCGCCCCTGGACCGGCCCGTACGGGGGCATCCAGGCGCGGGACGCCGAGGGCACCGTGCTGTTCGACACGGTCTCGATCGCGATCGGCTACCCCGACCTCGAGGCCTGGCTGGCCCAACGCGCACCCTGGGCGTGGATCGCCTACGCGGGCGCAGCCACCCCGGCTCCGAACTGGCCGGCAGCCAACGCGTCGGCACCGGGCTGGCCGGCACCGAATGCTCCGGCACAGAACGCTCCGGCACAGGGCGCTCCGTACCCGGGCGCTGCACCGCAGGGCTGGCCCGCACAGCGTGGACCCGCCGAGCCGTGGCCCACGCCCGAGACGCCGGGGCCGAACGCGCAGGGCCCGGACGCGCCGAAGTACTGACCGACGATCCCGGGAGCGTCCGGACCGGCATGCTGGTGGCATGGGGGACACGGGCGCCGCGGTGGGACCAGGGCCGGAGCAGGAAGTCGCGCGGGCGCGGAAGGCCCGGGCGCGGAAGCTCCGGAAGCGGCGCGACCTGCGCCGCGCGCTCCGGCTGCAGATGGACTGGCGCGGGCGGCCCGTCCCGCTGCTGGGGTGGTGGGTGGCGCTCGTCGCCGTCGCCTCCGGCCTGCTCTACGGCAGCGCGGCCGACCCCGGCGACCTCGATGTGGCCGGGCTCCCCGTCGCCCTGACCGGGATCGCCGGCGGTGTCGTCTGGGGCGCCCTGGTGGTGGCCGCCGCACCACCGCTCATCGGCGTCCCCGTCATCGTCGTGAGCTTCTTCGTCGCCGGGCTGACGTTCGGACCAGCTGTCCCCGGGGCCGTGTTCGCAGGGATCGTGGGCATGGTCGCCGGGTGGATGGTCGGCATCCAGGTCCGCTGGCTCCTGGTCGGACGACGGCGTCCGTCCGCGCCCCCGTGTCCACAGCAGCAGCTCGTCGACCGGAGCCGCCCCCGACGCCCGGCGCCGCTCACCCGGTCGGAACGGGCGTCCCTCGTACCGTCGGGCGTGGCCAGCGTCGGGCTGCTCGTCTTCTCCCTGCTGTTCTTCGTGCTCCCGGCGCCCAGCACGCTGCCCGCGTGGTTGCTGCTCGTCACGCTGGCCCTGGCGTGGGCGGTGCCGACCGGGTGGTGGAACGGGATGACGCAGAGCCGGTACGCGGTGGGCGGCGCGCCGGTCGCCGCCGCGCAGTGGGGCATCCTGTTCAACGCCTGGGGTGCGGCCGGTGTGCACGGGCTGCCCGTGTCCCTGACCGCGGGGATGGCGGGCGCGGGCCTCGGCTTCGTCGCGCGTCGGCTGTACGAGGCCCAGGTCGGACGCCACCCCCGGCAGCGCCCGGGATCGGCCGTCTGACCGCGGACCGCAGCCCGTCACTCAGACCACGGGCACCCAGGTGCTGACGGTCACCGCGGCCGTCACCGACTCCGGCGCGAACACGGTGTCGGGTGCCACGTGGTGGTGACTCGGCCCCATGTGCACGACGTCGTGCACGTCCTCGGCCGTCAGCGCCATCGTCCACGTCAGGTCCTCGCTCGACCGCAGCGTGAACGCCGGGGTCAGGCTGTCGTGCAGACGCCGCTCCTTCTCGGGGTCGACGCTGATCGTCGCCGCCGCGAGCTCCGCCAGGTGGCCGGCCCGGGGCGTGACGACGACGAGCACGCCCGCAGGGTGCAGCACCCGGGCGTACTCGTGCTGGTTGCGGGGGGCGAAGACGTCGAGCACGACGGCCGCGGCTCGGTCGACGACCGGGAGGCGCTCGGTCACGTCCCCGACGACGGCCCCGACGCGCGCGTGGATGCGAGCCGCGCGGCGGACGGCGACGGCCGACAGGTCCAGGGCGACCCCGAGCCTCCCGGCCGGACCGGCGACGGCGGTGTCGTCGCCGGCAGAGTCGTCGCCGGCACCGTCGAGGGTGTGGGCGAGGTAGGTGCCGGGGCCGGAGCCGACGTCGAGGACCACGCCCGGCGCGGTCGCCTCGCCGACCACGCGGGTGAGCGCCCGCTCGACCGGGGCGTAGTGTCCGCGGCCGAGGAAGCGCAGACGCGCGTCGACCATCGCCGGGGTGTCCGCGGTGAGTGCCCGGCGCCTGGCCGGCAGCAGCGTCAGGTGGCCCTGCTTCGCCTCGTCGTAGCGGTGCCCGTTCCGGCAGCCGGCCTGGCCCGGGGCGGTGCGGGCGAGCAGCTCGGTGCACACCGGGCACGCGAGCACGGGCAGCAGGTCGTCGCGCACCGGTCCAGGGTACGGGCGTGCCGGTAGGTTGCCGTCATGGCCGTCATCCACGAAGCGACTCTCACCCCCGGCAAGCTCGACGCCATCAGCGCTTGGCTGCCCGGACAGCCGTGGAGCGCAGTCCCCGCCGGCACCACGGTCGAGCAGGTCGGGCGTTTCCGGTTCGACGACCCGGACGGTGAGGTCGGCGTGGAGACGTACCTCGTGCGCGCCGGCGACGGCCCCGTGCTGCACGTGCCGCTGACCTACCGCGGGGCGCCGCTCGCCGGTGCCGAGGCGTTCCTCGTCACCGAGATGGAGCACTCGGTCCTCGGCCACCGATGGGTCTACGACGCCGTCGGCGACCCGGTGTACGCCGACGTCCTGCGGCGGGCGATCGCCACCGGCGGCCACGAGGCGGAACTCGAGCGGGCCTCCGGGCCGGGCACCCTCGAGAAGGAGGGCCGGGCGTCCGGCGACGGCACCGAGCAGACGTCGCCGACGGTCACGACGGTCGACGCCCGCACCGACGGCTCGGTCACCACCGTCACGACCGACCACGGCACGCTCGCCGTGCTGCGGGTGCTCGGCAGCGACGTCCCCGCCGGGGCGACCCTGACGGCAGGCTGGGGCGCCGACGGCTCGGCGGTCGTCGCAGTGCTGCTGCCGTAGACCGGCTGCGCTGGCGGGGCAGTCCGCCCTGCGCTGGCGGGTACGGCCAGGGCCTGGCTCACCCGGGTGGCCGCTGGCAGGATCGGTCGGGTGAAGACACTGGAGTTGCCACAGACGGACCTCACCGCATCCGACGTCGTCGTCGGCCTGATGCGGATCAACGACATGAGCGACGAGGACATCCGGTCGCTGTACGCCGCCTCGCGCGACGCCGGCGTGACCATGTTCGACCACGCGGCCGTGTACGGCGGTTGGCACGGCTGCGAGGAGCGGTTCGGTGCGGCGGTCGTGCTGACCCCGGCGGAGCGCGGCGAGATCGTGCTGCAGACCAAGGTCGGCATCCGGCCGACGGACAACGGCGCGTACTTCGACTTCTCGTACGAGCACATCCTGTCCTCGGTCGAGGAGTCGCTCGCCGCCCTCCGCACCGACTACATCGACGTCCTGCTCCTGCACCGCCCCGACGCCCTGGTCGAGCCGGAGGAGGTTGCGAAGGCCTTCGACGAACTGCGCGCCGCCGGCAAGGTGCACCACTTCGGTGTCTCGAACCACACCCCCGGGCAGGTCGAGCTGCTGAAGAAGTCCGTGCAGCAGCCGCTCGCGTTCAACCAGGTGCAGCTGAGCATCACGCACGCGAACGTCATCACCCAGGGCCTCGTGGCGAACATGGGCGGCCTCGACCAGGCGATCGACCGCGACAACGACATCCTGAACTACTCGCGGCTCAACGACGTGACGCTGCAGGCCTGGTCGCCGTTCCAGAAGGGCTTCTTCGACGGGGTCTTCCTGGGCGACCGCGAGCAGTACGCCGAGCTGAACGACGTGCTCGAGGAACTGGCCGCGGCGCACGGCGTCACCCCGACCGGCATCGCCGTGGCGTGGATCACCCGGCACCCGGCGCACTTCCAGGTCGTCCTCGGCACGACGAACCCGCAGCGCGTCCGGGACTCGGCCGCCGGCTCCGACGTCGAGCTGTCCCGCGAGGAGTGGTACCGCGTCCTGACCGCCGCGGGGCACACCGTCCCCTGACGGTCGCCGCCGTGGACGACGCTCCGGCGCAGCCTCAGCCCGCTGGAGCGTCGTCCTCGCCCGGCTCGCGCGGGGGCAGGGCTGCCGCGGGGTCCGCCGTGCCGCCGGACACGACCTCGAACTGGATCCCGAGCACTGCCGGGTCCTCGTCGAGCTCGAGACCGTCGCCGGTGACCTGTTCCTCGGGGATGGCGAGACCCTTCGACGGGTCGAACGCGCTGCTCATCGACATCCGACGAGCATGCACGGCAGACCCGGGAGTCCCCGCAACGTCACCTGTCCAGCCGTCGAGCTGACTAGCCGTCGAGGTCGTCCGCGTGCAACCGGTCGCCGGGCTGGGGGCGCCGGAACACCGGGCCGCCGCCAGCTTCGTCCTCGTCGTCGTGCCGGACCGGGGAGTCCACCGCGTCGCCGGTCGCGTCCGCTCCGGTGACGTCGGCTCCGGACGGCTCGGAGCCCGAGGCCGTCCCGCGGGACTCCTCCACCTCGAGTTCGTCCTGGTCGGAGCCGTCCACGGGGACGTCGCTGCCCTGCTGCTGGGGATCGAACGGTGCGCTCATCGACATGCGTCGAGTGTGCTCCGCCGAGGTGAACGACAGGTCAGCCTCAGGGCTTGTTGTGCCCCGGAGCCTCGCCGGACTTGCCCGGACCGGTCCCCCCGCCAGCACCACCGGCACCCGGGCCCTGCTGCGAGGTGGTGTCGACCCCGGTGTCCAGCGGGTCCTGCACCGGCAGGGTCGTGTCGTTGCCCGGCACCGGGTCGGTCGTCGGCACCTGTTCCGTCGGCTCGCTCGACTCGTCCGTCGGCTGGGAGGGCTCGTCGGACGGCTGCTCCTGCGCCGGCTCGGAGGGCTGCTGGGACGGCTGCTCGGCCGGCTGGCTCGGCTGCTGCTGCGCCGGCTCGCTCGACTCGTCGGACGGCTCCGAGCTCGGCTGATCGTCGGTCGGTGCGGTCTGCTGCGTCGACTCGGTCGGGTTCGGCGTGCTGCTGTCGTCACGGTTGAACGCGAGGGCCGCCACGACGATGCCGGCGACCACGAGGACCGCCAGGACGATCAGCGGCAGCACCCATCGCTTCCGCCGAGGCTCGTCGGGGTCGGTCGCGAGCGGCCGGGCCGGGGTGGCGGTGCCACCGGAGCGCCCACCGCCGCCGGAGCCCGGACCTGCCGCTGCGGCTCCGGGCGTGCCGAGGATCGTGGTCGCCACGTCGTCGTCCGCGCTCCGCGACGGCTGGGACTGGGCCGGCAGTCGGCGCGTGGCGTCGTCCGGACGGGAGGCACCGCTCACCGGCATCTGACGCGTCGCCGCGTCCGCGGGGTCACCTCCGGCAGCGGCAGCTGCCGCGGCGGCACCGGCCACCCCGGCACCGGCGGCGGCGCGCGTGACGGCCCCCGGGCCTCCCGGCAGGAGTTGCGTGGCGGGCGCGACGTCGTCCCGGCCGAGTGCGCGGAGGCGTGCTGCGGCCTCGGTGGCGGACGGGCGGTCTCCCGGGTGCTGCGCCGTCATGACGTGGAGCAGCGTGCGCCACGCCGTCGGCAGGTGCTGGTCGATCTCCGGCGCTCGGGCGAGTCGGGCGGTGGCGGCCTCGACCGCGCTGCCCGGGAACGCCTGCTTGCCGGTGAGGGCCTCGAGGAGCATCAGACCCAGCGCGTACACGTCGGCCTCGCCGGTGACGGGCTGGCCGAGGACCTGCTCCGGCGCCAGGTACGCAGCGGTGCCGATGACGGTGCCGGTCCCGGTGACGCGGGCGGCGTCGCGGAGCAGCGCGATGCCGAAGTCGGCGAGCTTGACGTGCTCGCCGTCCTGCTCGAGCAGGACGTTCGCGGGCTTCACGTCGCGGTGCACGATGCCCTGCGCGTGCACGGCGGCCAGGCCCTCGGCGACCTGGGCGCCCACGCGGGCGGTGGTCGTCGGGTCGAGCGGCCCCTCGCGCAGACGGGTGGCGAGGTCGCTGCCCGGGACGAGCTCCATGACGAGGAACGAGTCGCCGTCGTCGGTGTCGAGGGCCGCGTCGAACAGGGTGACGAGGTTCGGGCTGCGGAGGCCGGCGAGCACGTGGATCTCGGCCTCGGCGCGCGCACGCTCACCGTGGTCGACGGGTCCGATGCGGAAGAGCTTGACCGCGACCTCTCGTCCGAGCTGCTCGTCGACGGCGCGGTACACCGATGCCATCCCCCCGTGCCCGAGGGTCCCGGTCACCCGGTACCTGCCGCCGATCAGCCGTTCTTCCATGCGGGGAAACCTACCGGGCCGACCTGACGAGGGCGCGCAGCCGCGTCACGACGGGGTCGGCTCAGCGCCTCGGTGCAGCGCCGTCAGGTACAGCCGGTGCGCCGTGACGACGAGCGCCAGCCAGGCCAGCCCGAGCGCCCACGCCGCCAGCACGTCGGTGGCCCAGTGGTGCCCGAGGAACACCCGCGAGACCCCGACCGACAGCACGAACAACGTCCCGACGACGATCGTCCAGACCCGGGTCACCACACGGCTCTGCCGGAGGAGCAGCAGGTACACGATCGTGCCGACGACGACGGTCGCGTTGAGGGTGTGCCCGGACGGGAACGACGGCGAGTGCTCGAACGGCGGGACGGCGTCGGACAGCGGCGGCCGGGCGCGGCCGATGAGGTCCTTGCCGGCGATCGTCATGGCGAGGGAGCCGGCACTCGCGGCGACGAGGAGCACGAGCGGCGTCCACGCCCGGCGTTGGATCGTCAGGCCGACCAGGAACAGCACGGCGACGATCGGCATCCCGATGGTGCCGGCGATGTCGGTCCACCACGTGACGCCCTGGTCGAGCGCCGGGGTGCGGTGCGCGATCATCCAGTCGAGCACGGGCCGGTCGAGCACGGCGACGTCGTCGGATTCGCGCACGGCGTCGTAGACCTCGGACGCCACCCACGTCGCGACCGCGGCGATGCCGATCCCGACGAGCAGGGTGACGAGCAGCAGCGGCAGCGCTCCGAAGCGGCGGCCGAGGGCGGCCCACGAGTCGGCGATCGTCCGGCCGGCACGGGTGCGCCAGCGGGTGAGGTCGACGTCGCCGACGGTCCGGTCGACGCGCTCGCGCTCGGCGCCGCCGATCGCGGGTGCGCGGCCGGGCACGGGTGGGTGACCGTCGGCGTGGTGCTGTTCCATCCGACCACCCTGCCCGTCCGTGGCTGTGCGAGGACGGCCGGGGTGGCTACTTCGCCTGGTCGTACGACCGGACCACCGCGACCGTCAGCGGGAAGGTGACCGGGAACCCGCCGAACATGATCCGCCCGGCGTCGACCGCCGCGGCCCGAACCTGCTCCGCCACCCACTCGGTGTCGGCGGCCGGCGCGTGCACCACGAGTTCGTCGTGCACGAAGAAGACCATGTGCGGGCCCGAGGTGACCGCTCCGTCCGTCCGCGCGGCCAGCCGGGTGCGCAGGCCGCCCATCCAGGACAGCGCCCACTCGGCCGCCGTCCCCTGCACCACGAAGTTCCGCGTGAACCGTCCCCAGCTCCGCGCTCGGGACTCGACGGCCCGCTGCATCGCCGGAGCGCCGTCCACCGAGTACGCCCGGTTCCGTGCCTCGAACCAGGACTGCTCCGGCACCGGCGACGTTCGACCGAGCCGGGTGGTCACCGGTTCGCCCCGCTCCCCCGCCCGGGCCGCCTGCTCGACCAGGTCGAGTGCCCGCGGGAAGGCCCGGGCGAGCCGTGGGACGAACCGTCCGCCCTCGCCCTGGGTGGCGCCGTACATCGCGCCGAGCATCGCCATCTTCGCCTGCTGCCGGGTCTGCACCGCGCCCGAGGCCACGACCCCGTCGTACAGGTCCTGCCCGTCCCCGGCGGCGGCCATGTCGGTGTCGCCGGACATCGCCGCGAGCACCCTCGGTTCGAGCTGTGCCGCGTCCGCCACGACGAGCTCCCAGCCCGGATCGGCGACCACGGCGCCGCGCACCTGCTTCGGGAGCTGCAGCGCGCCGCCGCCGTTCGCCGCCCAACGTCCGGTGACGACCCCGCCGACGACGTACTCCGGGTGGAACCGGCCGTCCTGCACCCACTCGTCCAACCACGTCCACCCGTTGGCGGTGAGCAGTCGGTAGAGGCGCTTGTACTCCAGCAGCGGTTCGATCGCCGGGTGCTCCAGTCGTTCGAGCTCCCACTTCCGGGTGCTGTCCACGACGAGTCCGGCCCGCCGCAGGGAGCGCAGGACGTCGGCGGGCGAGTCCGGGTTCAGGTCGGGGTCGTCGAGTCGCTGACGGAGGACGACGGCGAGTTCCTCGAGCTTCCGGGGCCGCACCCCGTACGGCACGCGCGGGCCGAGGGCGTCGGCGAGCAGCCGCTCGTGCACGTCGGTCCGCCAGGGCAGTCCGGCGTGCTTGATCTCGGCGGCGACGAGGGCGCCGGCGGACTCCGCCGCCAGGAGCAGCCGCAGCGCTCCCGGCTCCGTCGCTCCCGCGACCGCCTCGAGTTGCGCACGCAGTTCGGCGACCGGGTCGAGGTCGTCGTCGGCCGGGGCGATCGTGAACAGGTCGTCGTCGAAGAGCGAGGCCTGCGTGGCGGGGGCTGGTCGGGCCTCCGGAGCGGCGGCGGCGTCCCACGCACTGACCGGTGCCTGCGCGAGCGCGGACCCGCGGGTGGCGAGCGCGGTGCGGAGCAGGCGGTGGCCGAGGCGCAGATCGACGCACCGTGCCACGCGTCCGCCGGCCGCCAGCACGGCCGGGTACCAGCGTGCGGTGTCGGACCACACCCAGCGGACGCCGGGGCCGTCGTGCGCGGCGACGAAGGCCGGGAGGCCCGACTCGTCCAGGCGCGTCGGCTGGCCGTCCGGCGCTCCCGCGTCCGTCAGCGGCGTCGCGGTGAGGCCGCCGTCGACACGGGCGAGGACGAGGTGCACGCCGTTGATTCTGCCGTGCGCCGCCGTCACCGGTGGACGCGGGCTCCGCTCAGTGGACGAGGGCGAGCTGGTCCGTGTCGGTGCAGGGAGGTGCTCAGTCGCCCGGACGGACGGCCGCGCTGTCGGCGACGTCGATGCGCACGTCGCCGGACTCGGTCTCCTCGACCTCGACACGGGGTGCCTCGTCGTGCTCGTCCGACCCGGACATCCGGCGGAACGTGTCGTGGCGACGCTCCTCGAAGGTCATGTCGACGCCGTCGTCCAGGTGGTCTCGGTCCGGTGCGCTCATGTCCGGAACGGTACGCCGACCGGGGCGGTCCCGGTGCGCTCGGACCAGTGCCCGCCCGCAGCCCACCGCTCCTGGACGGCGTGCTGCAGTCGGCCGACGGGGACGGCCTGGCGCGCCGAGGCCAGGTCGGTGCCGAAGACGAACTTCGCCATCGAGGCGTCACCCTCGTGGTGCGACTCGTGCAGCCCGTCCGGGTCGTCCGACTCGGGCAGCAGTGTGAACCGTGCCGCGAACCGTGCCGTGTTCGACGACGGCCCGAGGACTGCTGCGACCTCGGGATCGAGCAACCACGACGAGCACACGAACGTGTCGACCGCCAGGTCGGGGTCGAGCCGCCGGAGCACCGCGGGAGCCGCCGCGAAGGACCGGTCGCAGGCCGCCGGCTCGAGCGGACCCGCCTCCGGCACGTGCACGCCCCACGCGGGCGTCCCGTCCGGCAGGTGGGCGGCCCGCTCGAACTGGAGGCGCCCCACGGCCACCACGCGCCCGGTCGCGACCTGCGCCAGCCAGTCCAGCCCGGTGCCGTCGAGCCCGTAGTGGTCGGTCTTCCGGTCCACGTCCGCGACGCTCGCGGCGGCGTCCTCGGCGCTGCAGCCGTGCGTGACCAGCCACCGCTCGGTGACCGGGAGCACCGCGCGGAGGGCGGCGAGCAGCGCCGCCTCCCGGCCCGCCGGGCCGACGTGCTGCACGGCCGCCTCGAGCGCCGGGGCCAGCCCGGCGGGCTCGTCCCGCGACCCGACGGCGGCGGTGAGGAGCGCGACGGGGTCGGGGCGGGCCTCCCGGCCGACGGCTGCCGGACTCACTTGAGACCCGAGGAGGCGAGCCCGTCGATCACCCGGCGCTGGAGCACGATGAACATGATGAGCACCGGCGCCATCGCCATCAGGCTCGCGGCCATGAGCACGGGGTAGTCCACGGTCCGGTCGCTCGAGAGCGTCGCGAGCCCGGCGGCCAGCGGCATCGCCTCGGCGCGGGTGGACACCACCAGGGGCCAGAGGAGCTCGTTCCACGACCAGAGCACCGTGGTGATCGCGAGCACGCTCATCGACGGCCGGGCCAGGGGCAGCATGATCCGCCAGAACGTCTGGAACGGGTTCGCGCCGTCCATGCGCGCGGCCTCCTCGAGCTCGGCCGGCATGCTCAGGAACGCGGTCCGCATGAGGAAGGTGCCGAACGCGCTGAACAGGCCCGGCGCGACGATGCCGGCCAGGGTGTCGAGCCAGCCGAGCCCCTGCACGATCTGGTACTGCGAGATCAGGTACACCTGGGACGGCACCAGCAGGATCGACAGCACGATCCCCAGGATGAGTCCGCGACCCCGGAAGCGCATCCGCGCGAACGCGTACCCGGCCAGGGTGCAGAGCACGATCTGTGCTGCCGTGCGGATCAGGGTCACCCAGATCGACGTGCCGAGCTGGCTCAGGAAGGGCAGCCGCTCGAACACCTGCGCGAAGTTCTGCCACTGCAGCTGGCCCGGCCAGAACACCGGCGTGGGCGACGTCACCTGCGCGTTGGTGGACAGCGCCATGATGATCTGCCAGAGGAACGGGAACGCCATCACGAACCCGCCGACGCCGAGCACCACGTGGATCCACCAGTGGCTGCCGCCGCGACGACCGGGACGGACCTGGCCACGGACACGGGTGCGGCTGGCGGCCTTGGTCGCCGCGGACAGCTTGCTGCCGTGCGCTTCGATGATGCCGGTCATGACTGCACCCACTTCTTCTGGACACGGAACTGGATGACCGTGATGATGCCGATGAGCAGGAAGATCACCATCGCGATCGCCGCCGCGAAGCCCTTGTCGCCGTCGACGAACCCGGAGTTGTAGAAGTAGAAGACGAGGGACATCGTCTTCGGGATCACCGGGTTGAGGGGGCCCAGGATCGCGTAGAGCAGGTCGAACAGCTGGAAGCTCGAGATCGTCGTGACGATGAGCACGAAGAAGATGCTCGGGCTCAGCAGCGGCACGGTCAGCGAGCGGAACTGCCGCCACCGGCTGGCGCCGTCGAGCTCAGCTGCTTCGTACAGCTCCGGCGGGATGTCCTTCAGCCCGGCGCCGAGGATGATCATGGAGAAGCCGAGCGACGACCACAGGCCGACGAGCGAGACCGCGACGAGGGCGAACCCCGGGGTGGAGATCCAGTACGGGCCGGCGATGCCGAACAGCCCGAGGAACGAGTTCACGATGCCGAAGTCGCCGTTGAACATGATGCGCCAGACCAGCGCGATCGCGGCGGGCATCGCCACGTAGGGCAGGAAGAACAGCACGCGGTAGAACTGGGCGAAGCGCAGGCCCGGGGTGTTCAGCAGGCTGGCGAGCCAGACCGCGATCGGGATGCCGAGCAGGACGATCACCGTGTAGATGATCGTGTTGAGCAGCGACTGGTACAGCTGCGGGTCGGCGATCAGGCGGGTGTAGTTCGCCAGACCGGTGAAGCTCGAGCCGCCGAAGACGCCCCAGCTCGTGAACGAGTAGTAGAACGTCTGCAGGATCGGCCAGATGAAGAACGTGCCGACGCCGATCAGCAGCGGCAGGACGAACAGCCACGGCCAGAAGCCGTCGGTGCGGGGGGCCCGCGTCGGTCGCGAGCGGTCGGCGGGGCGGGTCTCGGGCGGTGGGGACGCCTCGGCGGCGTCGGGTCGCTGGGTGTGGATCGTCATCAGGTCGCTCCTCGGCCAGGGCGGTCGGATCGGGTGGTCCGGGCGGTGCGGATGGTGGGCGTGCGACGGCCGGCCGGTCGGGCGGGGTGCCCGAC
>NZ_JARUXD010000046.1:0-28505 GCF_030433875.1 Curtobacterium sp. PsM8
CTCCCCGGGCGGGGGCGCCGCCCCCCACCCTTGCCCGCCCGGCCCGTTTTCCGGCCGGGCCGCCCCCCCCCCGGGGGGGGGGGGGCCCCCCCGTCCGTCAGGGGGTCGCGCCGCGCACGACGCCGGCCGACGGAACGACGCTGGTCAGAGCGCGACCGCTGCCGACTGCCGCGCGATCTCGAGTTCCTCGTCGGTCGGGATGACGAGGACCGCGACACGGGAGGCGTCCGTCGAGATGCGGCGGGCCTCCTTGGAGTGCAGCTCGTTGCGGTCCGGGTCGATCTCGATGCCCAGGTGCTCCAGGCCGGCGAGCACCCGACGGCGGAGCAGGGCGTTGTTCTCCCCCACCCCCGCGGTGAACACGACGGCGTCGAGCCCGCCGAGCTGGGCGGTGTAGGCGCCCACGTAGCGGCGGATCCGGTGGCGGTACACGGCGAGCGCCGCCTCCGCCGTCTCGTCGCCCTTCGTCGCGGCGTCCTGGACGTCGCGCATGTCACCGCTGCCGGTCAGGCCGAGGAGCCCCGACTGCTTGTTGAGCATCGTGTCGAGTTCGTCGAAGGACAGCCCGGCCTCGCGGTGCAGGTGGATGAGCACGGCCGGGTCGAGGTCGCCGGAGCGGGTGCCCATCACGAGGCCCTCGAGGGGGGTGAGCCCCATCGACGTCTCGATCGACTTCCCGCCGTCGACGGCGGCGGCCGACGCCCCGTTGCCGAGGTGCAGGACGATCGTCTTCAGCTCTGAGAGCGGCCGGTCGAGGAAGACCGCGGCCTGCTCGGAGACGTACTTGTGGCTCGTGCCGTGCATGCCGTAGCGGCGGATCTGGTACTGCTCGGCGAGGTCTGCCGGGATCGCGTACGTGTACGCGTGCGGTGGCATCGTCTGGTGGAACGCGGTGTCGAACACGGCGACGTGCGGGACGTCCGAGAAGACCTGCTTCGCGGCCCGGATGCCCTCGAGGTTCGCCGGGTTGTGCAGCGGCGCGAGGCTCGACAGGTCGTCGATCTGCTGCTCGACCTCATCGGTGACGACGGTGGCCTGGTCGAACCGGGTGCCGCCGTGCACCACGCGGTGTCCGACGACGGCCGGCGGGTGCTCGTCGAAGGACGGCCCGACCTTGCCGAACGCGTCGATCATCGCCTGGAAGCCGGCGGCGTGGTCGGGGACCTCGGCGCTGTCGTTCGACGAGGTCTCGCCCGTCAGGGCGTTGGTGTGCTTCCACGACCCGCGGGACTCGCCGATGCGCTCGACGAGTCCGGACGCGAGCGTGCGCTCGTCCTCGAGTTCGATGAGCTGGTACTTGAAGGAACTCGAGCCGGAGTTGACGACGAGGGCTGCACTCACGAGGGGTCGCTTTCTGTTCGAGCGGTCGGCGCTGCTTCGGTTCGAGCGGTCGGCGCTGCCGTGCCCGCCTGGATCGCGGTGATGGCGACGGTGTTCACGATGTCGCTGACGAGCGCGCCGCGGGACAGGTCGTTGATCGGCTTGCGGAGCCCCTGCAGGACCGGTCCGATCGCGACCGCCCCGGCCGAGCGCTGCACCGCCTTGTACGTGTTGTTGCCGGTGTTGAGGTCCGGGAAGATGAACACGGTCGCCTGCCCGGCCACCGGGGACCCGGGCATCTTCGTGCTCGCGACCGTCGGGTCGGCGGCGGCGTCGTACTGGATCGGGCCCTCGACGGGCAGGTCCGGACGACGCTCGCGGACGAAGGCGGTGCCGGCCCGGACCTTGTCGACGTCCGCACCCGACCCACTGTCGCCGGTCGAGTAGCTGAGCATCGCGACCCGGGGCTCGATGCCGAACTGCGTCGCGGTCTCGGCGGACGAGATCGCGATGTCGGCGAGCTGCTCACTGGTCGGGTCCGGGATCACGGCGCAGTCGCCGTAGACCAGGACGCGGTCGGCCAGGGCCATCAGGAACACGCTCGACACGATGGAGGTGTCCGGCCGGGTCTTGATGATCTCGAACGACGGCCGGATGGTGTGCGCCGTGGTGTGCTTTGCGCCGGACACCATGCCGTCGGCGAGCCCGAGTTGCACCATGAGCGTGCCGAAGTACGAGACGTCGGTGACGGTGTCGCGGGCGAGCTCGACGCTCATGCCCTTGTGGGCGCGGAGGGCCGTGTACTCCTGGGCGAACCGCTCGCGGAGCTCCGGGTCGAACGGGGAGAGCAGCTGCGCGGCGTCCAGGTCGAGCCCGAGCTCCGTCGCGCGTGCGCGGATGGCGGCCGGGTCGCCGAGGATCGTCAGGTCACACACCTGCCGCTGCAGCAGCGTCGACGCCGCGCGGAGGATGCGGTCGTCGTCACCCTCGGGCAGGACGATGTGCTTGCGGTGCTCACGCGCCCGGTCGATCAGCCCGTGCTCGAACATCAGCGGCGTCACCACCCCGGACGGCGTCAGCTGGAGTCGAGCAAGCAGCGCCTCGGCGTCGACGTGCCGCTCGAACAGCGCCAGGGCCAGGTCGGCCTTGCGGGGCGAGTCGGCCGCGAGCCGCCCGCGCGTCTGCGTGATGCGGAGTGCGGTGTCGTAGGTGCCGAGGTCGCTCTGGGCGATCGGCAGCGAACTCGACAGCCCCTCGAGCAACCGGGAGATCTGCGGCGCGGTCTCGAAGCCGCCGTTGAGGATGACGCCGGCGATGCTCGGGAACGTCTCCGACTCGTTCGCGAGCAGCGTCGCGATGAGGACGTCGTTGCGGTCGCCGGGGACGACGACGATGCCGCCCTCGATGAGCCGCGGCAGGACGTTCTCCATGCTCATGCCGGCGACCACGGTGCCCAGGGCCTCCCGGTCGAGCAGCGCGTCGTCGCCGCGCACCAGGGTCGCGCCGGTCGCGGCCAGCAGGGCACGGACGGTCGGGGCGACGAGGACCGCGTCCTCCGGGATCGCCCACACGGGGGCGTCCGGGTGGTGGTCGTGCACCGCGGTGCTGACGCTCGCGACGATCGATTCGAGGGCGTCCGGGTCGGAGCGGTTCACCACGACGCCGAGGAGCTGGGCGTGTTCGGCGCGGAGTTCACTCGTGGTGACGTCGGCGACCTGCGCCATGTCGTCCGCGGTCCGGGGCGCGCGCTCGGCCGAGTCCCGACCGCCGAGCACCAGCAGAACGGGCGCGCCGAGGTTCGCCGCGACCTTGGCGTTGAAGGAGAGCTCCGTCGGGCTGCCGACGTCGGTGTAGTCGGAGCCCAGGACGACCACCGCGTCGCAGCGTCGCTCCACCTGGCCGAAGCGGGTGAGGATCGTCGCGAGGGCCGCGTCCGGGTCCGCGTGCACGTCGTCGTACGTCACCCCGACCGCGTCGTCGTACGGGATCTCGACGGCGGTGTGCTGGAGCAGGAGCTCGAGGACGTAGTCGGGTTCGGCGACCGACCGCGCGACCGGTCGGAAGACGCCGACGCGTCCGACGGTGCGGGCGAGCGTCTCGAGCACGCCGAGTGCGACGGTGCTCTTCCCGGTGTGTCCTTCGGCTGACGTGATGTAGATGCGGGTCGACACCTTCCCCAGGGTAGACCTCGCATGTGCTCGGACCTCCGGAGCACCCGTGAACTCCGGGCCCGGCACAGGTGGTCGTGAGCACCCTCGCAGACCTGTAGCATGGGGTGTCGTCACCGCGAGGTGATGGCTCGGAGGATTCGCCTAGTGGCCTATGGCGCACGCTTGGAAAGCGTGTTGGGTGCAAGCCCTCGGGGGTTCGAATCCCCCATCCTCCGCAGGAACGGAACCCCCGCAGCATCAGCTGCGGGGGTTCCGTCGTTCCGGTCTCCCCCAGCCGGGAGGCCCGTCCACCGCTGGTCCCCCAGGCTGCGGACCGGTCCGCACCCCGTCTCCTGCGGACCCTCCGGAAAGCGGTACCCGGCCTGTCCGGCGCCCCGTTCCTCCCCTATGCTGACCGGACCGAGCACGCCGGAGGGACCCGGCCGGGCTCGGCACCATCGGACGGCACAGACGCCGTCCCGGGCCGACCACGAGTCGTGCCCGGCGCCATCATCGCTCGCACACCGAGCCCCGTCTCCCGGGGCGGTCGTCGGGCGATCCGGCGCAGTCCGGGGACGAGGAGGCCTGCCGTGGGGGCAACGACGGCGCGAGCGACACCGCTCGACACCAGCACCGCAGACGTGGTCATCCGACCACGCGCTGCCCTCGTGCGTTCCACAGCGCTGAGCATCGGCTTCTCGGCCGTCCCGATCGCCGTCGCCGTCGTCTGGGTGGCCGTCCCGAACGGTCCCTGGCTCGTCGTCGGCGCCGTGGTCGGGCTCTTCACCCTCGCCGTCCTGGTGGCGTTCCTGCGCCTGCGCTCGTCCTTCGTGGCGGTCGACCCCGACCGGGTGGCGATCCGCGGGGTCCTCAGCGCGCGACGGTCGTTCTCCAGGTCCCAGGTGCACGAGGTCGTGCTCGCCGCCACGCACGGCGCCGCGGTCGACCGCACCAGCCGCGAGCTCGTCGCCTTCGACGCGAACGGCACCACGCTCTTCCGGATGCGCGGCGAGGTGTGGGGCGACGACGGGATCGACCGTCTGGTCGACACGCTCGACGTCCGCACCACACGCTTGGCCCGGCCGATGTCGACGCGGGAGTTCACCCGGCGCTGGCCCGGCATCCGCGCCTGGTACGAGCGGCCCCGCGCCTACGTGCTGGTCGGTGGCGTGACCGCGCTCGCCGTCGGGGGCCTGCTCGTGGCCGAGGCCGTGGGGCTCGCGCGCCGCTGACCGTCCCGGCGCCGCCGATGTCGGCGCTACCGATGTCCGTGCTACCGGCGTCGACGCAGCGTCGAGAAGACGCCGCGCACGACCTCCTTCGCGATCGACCGTCCGAGCGAGCTGCCCAGCGCACCGCCGAGCAGGTCGCTGAGCGGATCGCCGCTCGCCCGCGAGGTCGAGGACCGACCGGACCGTGACGACGACCGCGACCTCCGTTCCGCTGCAGCTCGGTCGGCGCGCTCGATGTCCCGCTGCGCCTTCTCGTACTCCGCCTGCGCCGCCGCCCGCTCCTTCGCCTCGCGCTTCGCGTCGGCAGCCGCCCGGCGGGACGCCTCGACCCGGGCCTTCGCGTCCGCACGTTCGGCATCGGCTGCGGCGTCTGCAGCGGCCTCGGCCGCGTCGTCGGCCGCTGCCTGGGCTGCGGCCGCCTCGAGTCGGCGGGCGAGCATCTCGTGCGCGGAGTCCGGGTCAACGCGGGTGCCGTAGGTCGCCAGGAGCGGTGAGGCGTCGACGCGCGCCTGCATCACGTCCGCCGGCATCGGGTCCATCGAGCCGCGCGGTGCCCGGAGCCGGGTCCACGCGACCGGGGTCGGTGCGCCTCGTTCGTCCATCACCGTGACGATCGCTTCACCGGTCGCCAGGGAGGTCAGCACCTGCGCCAGGTCGTAGTCACTCGTCGGGTACGTCGACACCGCCGCACGGAGGGCCTTGGCGTCGTCGGGGGTGTGCGCGCGGAGCTGGTGCTGGATGCGCGACCCGAGCTGCGCCAGGACCTCGCTCGGCAGGTCCTCGGGGCTCTGGGTGACGAAGACGATGCCGACGCCCTTCGACCGGATCAGCCGGACCGTGCGGACGATCTGGTCGCGGAAGTCCTTCGAGGCGCCGTCGAACAGCAGGTGCGCCTCGTCGAAGAAGAACACGAGTTCCGGTCGGTCGCGGTCCCCGACCTCGGGCAGCTCGTTGAACAGGTCGGCGAGCAGCCACATCAGGAAGGTCGAGAAGACCTGCGGCCGGTCCTGCACGCCCGGCACCTCGAGCAGGCTGACGATCCCCGGGCCGTCGGCGGCCGTCCGGAGGAACAGCCGGGTGTCGATCTCCGGCTCGCCGAAGAACTGGTCGGCACCGGCGTCGGCGAACGTGATGAGTTCGCGGAGGATGACGCCCGCGGTCTGCTTCGACAGCCCGCCGAGCTCCGCCAGGTCCGCCTTGCCCTCGGGGCTGGTCAGGAAGGTCAGGACGCTCCGCAGGTCGGTGAGGTCCACGAGCGGCAGCCCGGCGCGTTCGGCGTGGTGGAACACCAGGCCCAGGGACGACTCCTGCGTGTGGTTCAGCCCGAGGACCTTCGCGAGCAGCAGCGGGCCGAACCCGGACACCGTCGCCCGGATCGGAACCCCGGTCCCCTGCCCACCGAGGGAGTACAGCTCCACCGGCACCGCGGCGGGCGACCAGTCCTGGCCGATCCCCGTCGTCCGGTCGAGCAGACGGTCGTTCGGTGTGCCGGGCAGCCCGAGGCCGGACAGGTCGCCCTTCACGTCGGCCGCGAAGACCGGCACCCCGGCGGCGGCGATCTGTTCGGCGAGCAGCTGCAGGGTGCGGGTCTTGCCGGTGCCCGTCGCGCCGGCCACCAGGCCGTGCCGGTTGAGCATGCCGAGCGGGATGCGGATCTGCACGTCGGGGAGCGCGTCGCCGTTCACCAGCGCGCCGAGTTCGAGCACGCTGCCCGTGACCTGGTACCCCTGCCGGACAAGGGCGACCGCGTCGGCGTCGAGCGGCGCCGCGGACGCGGGAGCGGGCGGCGCCGCGGACGCGGGAGCGGGAGCGAGCGGAGCCGCCGTGTCGGTCGACTCGGACGCCGGCGCGACCGCCTGCACGTCCGCCGGCTGCGCACCGGACGTGACCGGAGCCTCCGCACCGGACGCCACCGGAGCCTTCGCACCCGACGCGACCGGAGCCTCCGCCCCGGCTCGCACCGCGGCCGCGAGCTCGTCCGCCCGTCGCGCCGCGTCCTCTGCCAGCCGCACCGCTTCGTCCGCTGCGGCCCGCGCAGCCGCCGCCGCTGCCCGTGCCTGCTCCACCGCGTCGTCGTCCATGCGGCACAGCCTAGGGACGCGCCGGTCCCGCCGTCCGGCCGGACGGCGGACCTGTGGAGAACCCGGTCAGTGCGTCAGTGCCGGGACGGTCCGGGGCCGCACGACGACCCACAGGACCAGGATCGCGACGGCTGCCGTGCAGCCCATCACGAGCGCCATCGGGGTGGCGGTCGAGATGCCGAGCAGTCCGACGACCGGTGAGATGAGCCCGGCGACGCCGAAGTTCAGGGCACCGAGGAGCGAGGCGGCGGTACCGGCCTCCTTGCCGTGCGAGGCGAGTCCGATCACCTGCACGAGCGGGAACGAGAACCCGCAGGCGGCGATGTAGAACCACAGCGGGATGAGCACGCCGACCAGCCCGGCACCGAGCTGGTCGAGGACCACGATCGCCAGGGCGGCGAGGAACAGGGTCGCCGTCGAGCCGACCAGGATCCACTGCGGACCGACCCGCTGCGCCAGCCGCGACGAGATCTGCACTCCGAGGACCACACCGACGGAGTTCACCGCGAAGAGCAACCCGTACTGCTGTGGATCGAGCCCGAACACGCCCTGGAACAGGAACGGCGAGGCGCTGAGGTACGAGAACAAGCCGCTGAAGACCATCGCGCCGATCAGGGCGACGCCGACGAAGATCCGGTCCGAGAACAGCGCCTTGTACCGCTGCCCGATGGTGGAGTGCCCGGACTCCTGGCGTCGCTCCTTCGGGAGGGTCTCGACGATGAGCAGGATCGACGCGATCACGACGGCGGTTCCGTAGCAGGCGAGGAAAACGAAGATCCCGCGCCACGAGACGAACCGCAGCATCTGCGACCCGATCAGCGGCGCGAGGATCGGCGCCAGGCCGTTCACCATCGCCAGACGCGACAGCATCCGGACGAGGGGCTTGCCGCCGAACAGGTCACGGACGGTCGCCATCGCGACCACACCACCGGCCGCGGCGCCCATGCCCTGCAGCACGCGGAACACGGCCAGCACCTCGACGTTCGGCGCGAGGGCGGCGCAGATCGACGCCACGACGTGCACGCTGGTCGCGATGATGAGGGGCAGTCGGCGTCCGACCTTGTCGCTCCACGGTCCGACGAGCAGCTGGCCGATCGCGAAGCCGATGGTGGTCGCCGTCAGGGTGAGCTGGACGGCACCCTCGGAGATGCCGAGGTCGCGCTCGAGCGACGGGAACGCCGGCAGGTACAGGTCGATGGTGAACGGCCCGAGCGCCGTGAGCGCTCCGAGCACGAAGACGTAGACCAGACGCTGACCACGGGTGAGGGAGTCGCCGGGATGCAGGATGGTCTTGTGGGGACCGGTGGTCGCGGGCGCGGACACGAGGGGATCCTCCGAAGGGGACGAGAGAATGGGATCGGCCGCTCGAATCGATTCGGTCCGTTCCACCATGGTACGGGTTGCCCCGGACGGGCGACAACCGTCGGGCGGGACGGTCCGCGCTCCACGGCTCGATCGTGCCCCGCCCGGTCGCCGCTTCCGCCGGGGCACGGACGGGAGGCACGACCACCGTCCTCGATGCCGGTGCGGCGGACGTGTGGCCGGGCCGGCCGGTGCGGTACCGTCGGACTCCCGACCCGCGCTCGTCGCGGGACCGATCGAGATGGGAGGAGCGTCATGGTCGACGCTCGGATCCTGCACACGACGGCCGCACTCCGCGAAGCCGTCCTGCGCCTCGCCGCCGACCGTCCGGTCTCCGAGATCACGGTCGCCGACGTCACCCGTGCCGCCGGCATCAACCGCGCGACGTTCTACTCGCATGCGGTCTCCCCCGGCTCGTTGCTGGCCGACGTCCTGACGCCCGAACTCGACCGGATCCGTGCGGACGACGCCGAGGCCCGCCGGGTGGCCGTCGAGCGGGGTGCCAGCCCGGACGACCTCGCCGCCATCACCCGGCGGGGCATCAACGCCGTCGTCGACCACGTCACCGCACACCGCGAGATCTACGCGCTCGCCCTCCCCGACCCGGCGGACGCCTCGCTGCACCGCCTGCTCGTCGACCACTTCACGGTGTCGAGCACGATGCACATCCAGGAGCTCGACCCCGCCGTGAAGCCGGAGCTCATCGACGAGGTCGCGGCGGGCTTCGTGGCTCAGGGCTTCGTCGGCGCGATCGAGGCCTGGCTCGGTGGCCCCCGTCGGTCCCGCAAGGCACTGGTCGAGACGATCACCCGGTCGTTCCCGGCCTGGTGGAGCTGACCAGCCCCTCCGCGCCTGCTACTGCTTCGTCGGCTCCTCGCCGCGCTGCAGGCTCGTCACCGTGTCGACAGCCCGACTGACCAGCTGCGCGTCCGAGTCGCCGCCGTCCACGCGGTAGTCCGACGACAGTCCGTCGTTCCCGCCGCCGGAGGACGGCAGCGCCTCGTCGAGCGCGACCACCACGACCCCGGCGTCGTGCGCGGTCCGGAGCTCGGTGCGGAGCGTCGACGCATCCGCCGCACGGACGAGCAGGGCCTTCGCACCGGTCCGGACCAGGTCGCGGACCGCCGAACGCTGCCGCGCGGGCTGATCGCCGGTGGCGACGCGGATGTCCGGGCGGAACCCGGCCTCGGTCAGGTCCTCACGGAACCGGGTGGCCAGGGAGCGCCCGTCACCTGAGTCGCTCGGGGTCCCCGCGTCCTCGGTCAGCACGACACCGATCACCGCGTTCTCGGCGAAGCCGCCGTCGGAACTGGTCAGGTCGGTGCTCCGGACCGGGGTGGGTGCGGCCGTGGTGGTGCCGGTGCAGCCGGCGAGCACGACCGTCGTCGCCGCGAGGGCGGCGGTCAGGACGGCGACTGCGGTGCGGCGCACGGTTCCTCCTCGTTCCGGGGTCTGCCAGGCTACCCGTCCGACACCGGCGGGGGCGGGACCGCTCCGAGTCGGCGGACGGCGATGAGCCCCACGAGGGCGATCAGCGTCATCGCCACGAACACCAGCGTGAAGGCGACCGGCTCCTCCCGGCCGCCCGCGGCCGTGAACAGCAGCCCGGCGACCGCGAGGCCGACGACGCTGCCCGAGGCGTCCGCGATCGTCAGGGCGGAGCTCGCGAAGCCGTCGTCGCCCTCGCGCGAGAACCGGAGCGTCAGCATCGACGTCCGCGGGTAGGCGACGCCCATCCCCGCGCCGCCGACGAACCACCCGGCGACGAGCACCCAGGCGGGCAGGCCGACGAAGGCCACCGCGAGTGCCGACAGCAGGCTCACCAGGACCAGCCCGAGCCCCACGGCGAACGCCCGGGCCGCGGGCAACCGGTCCTCGCCGAGCCGGCCGTGCGCCCAGCTCGCCGACGCCCAGCTCAGTGCCGCCACGGTCAGGGCGAGCCCGGCGGCCGAGGCGCTCAGCCCGTGCTGGGCCTGCAGCAGGAACGGCACGTACGCCTCGCTGCCGAAGAACCCCGCGGCCAGGACACCGCGGAGCAAGACCACCGACGGCAGGCCCGGCCCGCCGGTGAAGGTCCGTCGCGGCAGCAGCGGGCGGAGCGCAGCCCACGCGCCGACGAGCCCGACGACGACCGAGGCGACCCGGACCGGCACAGGCAGGTCCGGGGCGAGGTTGAGCAGCAGCACCGCTGCGGCGGCGCCGACCGACCACCCGATGCGGCTGCCCTGCCAGGGCGGGCGTGCCTCCAGGGCGGGTGCGTGCAGACGGCGGAGCGTCGGGACCAGGCACGCGAACGCGACCACCGCGATGCCGAGCGCACCCGCGAACACCCAGTGCCAGCCGAACGCATCGGTGACGATGCCCGCGAGCGCCGGACCGATCAGTGCCGGCACGACCCACGCGGCGGCGAACCCGGCGAACACCGCACCGTGCAGCTCGGCGGGGAAGACCCGCGCGACCAGCACGTAGAGGACGACGTCGATCGCGCCGGCGCCGAACCCCTCGACCAGTCGTCCGGCCAGGAACACCGGCATGGTCGGGGCGAGCATCACGATCGCGGTACCGACCGCGAACAGGGCCGCGGACACCCACGCGACGACACGACCACCCGCACGGTCCGTCCAGTTGCCCGCCAGCACCATGCCCGGCACGCCGGCAGCCAGGGGTGCGGCGAAGCTCAGCGAGTACAGCGCCTCACCGTGCAGGTCGGCGGCGATGACCGGCATGATCGTCGTCATTGCCAGGTTCTGGAACGCCGAGACCGCCACGATCGCGACCATGCCCACGGTGGCGACGAGGTGGCGGGGCTCGAAGAGGCTCGGCCGCGTCGCCGTCGTGGAGGTCACCGGTTCATCGTAGGACGGTCGAGCCGGACCCGGCGCGGGCGGCCCTGTCCGCCCAGGCCCGGCCCGGCCCGCCTCGGCCCGGCCTGCCTGGGCCCGGCCTGCCTGGGCCCGGGTCCGTCCGCGGTCGGCGACCGCTCAGCGCTCGAGTGCCTGCTGCACGTCCGCGACGAGGTCGCCGGCGTCCTCGATGCCGACCGACAGGCGGACGACGTTCTCCGGGACGGCGAGCTCGGTGCCCTTGACCGAGGCGTGCGTCATCTCGCTCGGGTACCCGATGAGCGACTCCACCCCGCCGAGCGACTCGGCCAGGGCGAACAGCTCGGTCGACTCGGCGAACCGCTTCGCCGCCTCGGGACCCCCGGCGAGCGCCACCGACAGCATGCCGCCGAAGCCGCGCATCTGCTTCGCCGCGACGTCGTGCCCCGGGTGCTCCGGCAGACCCGGGTAGTAGACGTGCTCGACCGCGGGGTGGGCGAGGAGCGCCTCGGCGACGGTCTGCGCGTTCGCGGAGTGTCGCTCCATCCGGACGCTGAGGGTCTTGATCCCGCGGATCGTCAGCCACGCGTCGAAGGGCGACGAGATCGCGCCGCCGCCGAACTGCACGAACGCGACCTTCTCGGCGAGCTCCTGGTCATGGAGGACCACGGCGCCGCCGACGACGTCCGAGTGGCCGCCGAGGTACTTGGTCGTCGAGTACACGACGACGTCAGCGCCGAGGGCGATCGGCTGCTGCAGGGCCGGCGAGGCGAAGGTGTTGTCGACGACGACCAGCGCGCCTGCCTCGTGCCCGATCGCGGCGAGGGTCTCGATGTCGGCGATCTTCATCAGCGGGTTCGTCGGGGTCTCGACCCACAGCACGGTCTTCGCCGGGCTGTCGGCGAGTGCGGCACGGACCCGGTCGGGGTCGCTCATCTCCACCGTGACGAGGTCGATCCCCCACGGCACGTGCAGGCGGTTCGCCAGGCGGTGGGTGCCGCCGTAGACGTCGTTGCCCATCACGATGCGGGCGCCGGGCTCCAGGTAGGCGCGGAGCAGGGCGTCCTCCCCCGCCAGGCCGGACGAGAACGAGTACGCCGCGACACCTCCGTCGAGGTCAGCGAGGAGCGTCTGCAACGAGTCCCGCGTCGGGTTGCCGGACCGCGAGTACTCGTAGCCGCCGCGCAGGCCGCCGATGCCGTCCTGCACGTAGGTGGAGGTCAGGTAGAGCGGCGGGATGACGGCGCCGGTGGGGCCGTCCGGCTCCTGGCCGGCGTGGATGGCGCGGGTGCTGAACTCGGTCATGTCGCGGGTGCCCCTTCCGGGAGGCTCGGTGCGGTCTGGGTGGGTCGGGTCGCGGCGGGCGTCGGCCGCGTCGCGTGCCGGTGCGCGGACGTCGGCTGGGCCGGCATCGGCTGGGCCGCGTGCTGCCGGGCCGGCGTCACTCGGAGAGGTAGGTGAGGAGGTCGTGCCGGGTGAGGACCGTGACCGGCTTGCCGTCGTTCACGACGAGCAGCGCGTCGGCACCCTCGAGGGCCTTCCGGGCCGCGGCCAGGGACTCGCCGATGCCGATCAGCGGCAGCGGGTCCCCGACGAACGGTGTCAGCGCGTCGGCCATCCCCGCGGCACCGGTGAAGACGTGGCCGAGCAGGGCCTTCTCCTCCACGGCACCGACGACCTCGCCCATCACGACGGGCGGTTCTGCGCTGAGGACCGGCATCTGCGAGACGCCGTACTTCGTCATGATGTCGATGACGTCGCGGATGGTGTCCGACGGGTGGGCGTGCACGAGGTCGGGCAGGCGGCCGTCCTTGCCCGCGATGAGGTCCCCGACGGAGCGTTCGTCGTCGGACTCGGCGAAGCCGTACGAGCGCATCCACCGGTCGTTGAAGATCTTGCCGAGGTAGCCACGGCCACCGTCGGGCAGCAGGACGACGACGACGTCGTCCTCGGACAGGGACTCGGCCGCACGGAGCGCGGCGACCACGGCCATCCCGCTCGACCCGCCGACGAGTAGACCCTCTTCACGCGCGAGGCGGCGGGTCATCGCGAACGACTCGGCGTCGGAGACGGCGATGATCTCGTCCGGGACCCCGGCGTCGTAGGCGGCCGGCCAGAAGTCCTCGCCGACACCCTCGACCAGGTAGGGGCGACCGGTGCCGCCCGAGTAGACGGAGCCTTCCGGGTCGGCGCCGACGATCCGGACGCGCCCCTCGGACGCCTCCTTCAGGAAGCGCCCGGTGCCGGAGATCGTGCCGCCCGTGCCGACGCCTGCGACGAAGTGGGTCAGCTGTCCCTCGGTGTCCCGCCAGATCTCGGGGCCGGTCGTCTCGTAGTGGCTGCGCGGGCCGTTCGGGTTGGCGTACTGGTTCGGCTTGTACGCGCCGGGGATCTCGCGCACCAGCCGGTCGGACACCGAGTAGTAGGACTCCGGGTCATCCGGTGCGACGGCGGTCGGGGTGACGACGATCTCGGCACCGTACGCGGTGAGGACGTTCCGCTTGTCCTCGCCGACCTTGTCCGGCAGCACGAACACGCAGCGGTAGCCGCGCTGCTGGGCGACGAGCGCGAGTCCGACGCCGGTGTTGCCCGAGGTCGGTTCGACGATGGTGCCGCCGGGGCGGAGGTCGCCGGAGGCCTCGGCCGCGTCGAGGATCCGCGTCGCGATGCGGTCCTTCGACGAGCCGCCCGGGTTCAGGTACTCGACTTTGACCAGGACGGTCGCCCGGATGCCCTCGGTGACACGGTTGAGCTTGACCAGCGGGGTGTCGCCGACCAGGTCGACGACGGAGTTCGCGTAACGCACCCATCGAGTCTAGGCGGCGCACCCCCGCTGTCCACGGAGTGCGTCGTCCGGTTTCGGGGCTCCCCGGGAGCACCCGTCGCCCGGTCCCCGAGCCCCGTCGTCGACCCGACCGAGACCCCGCGTCGGCCGGTGCCCGGCCCGGCCCGGCCCGAGACCACCGGGTCGGTCCGACGTCAGACCAAGCCCGAGACCACCGGGTCGCTCTGCTGTTCGTGCAGCGTCGCGTACGTCCCGCCGCGGGCCAGGAGTTCGTCGTGCGTCCCCTGCTCGGTGATCTGCCCGTGGTCGAGGACGAAGATCACGTCGGCGTCGCGGATCGTCGACAACCGGTGCGCGATCGAGATCGTCGTCCGCCCGCGTGCGGCGGTGTCGAGCGCCGCCTGCACGACGCGCTCCGAGATCGAGTCGAGCGCACTCGTCGCCTCGTCGAGCACCAGGACGGGCGGGTCCTTGAGCAGCACCCGGGCGATCGCGATCCGCTGCTTCTCACCGCCGGAGAGCCGGTAGCCCCGCTCCCCCACGATGGTGTCGTACCCGTCCGGGAACGACGCGATGGTCTCGTGGATGTTCGCCGCCCGTGCCGCCCGTTCGAGCTCGGCGTCGGTCGCGTCGGGCTTGGCGTACCGCAGGTTGTCGCCGATCGACGAGTGGAACAGGTACGTCTCCTGGCTCACGATGCCGATGTGCGCCATCAGGTCCTCGTGAATGAGGTCGCGCACGTCCTGTCCGGCGAACCGCACGGAGCCCGCCGTCGCCTCGTAGAGCCGTGGCACCAGGTACGAGATGGTCGTCTTGCCCGCACCCGAGGGGCCGACGAACGCCGCGAACTGCCCCGGCTGCAACTCGAACGAGACGCCCCGCAGGGTCGGCTTGTCCGGCTCGCCGTCCGGGTAGGCGAAGGAGACGTCGTCGAACGCCACGTGCCCGACGCGGCGTTCGTCGACCGGCTTCGCGGTGGCAGAGTCCGTGATGGCCGGCTTGAGGTCGAAGTACTCGAAGATGCGGGCGAACAGCGCCCCGGAGGTCTGCAGGTCGAGCACGACCCGGAGCAGCCCGACCGTCGGGAACAGCAGCCGGGACTGCACGGTCGTGAACGCGACGATCGTGCCGGCGGTGATCGGGACGCCGCCTTCGATCAGGTACGCCGCCACCAGGTAGATCACCGCGGGGATGATCGACAGGAAGATCTGCACGATGGCGAAGAACCACTGGCCGGACATCTGCTGGCGGACCTGCAGGCCGATCTGGTTGCGGTTCTCGTCGCCGTAGCGGTGGATCTCGCTGCGCTGCTGGTTGAAGCTCTTCGCGAGCAGGATCCCCGACACGCTCAGGGTCTCCTGCGTGATCGCCGTCATGTCCGACAGCGACTCCTGTGTCTGGGCGGCGATCCGGGCGCGGACCTTGCCGACCTTGCGCTGCGCGATGACGAGCAACGGCAGGAGTACGACGGCCACGAGGGTCATCTGCCAGCTGAGCAGCAGCATCGCGACGACCGCCGCGATGACGGTCACCGTGTTGCCGAGCACGGACGAGATCGTGTTGTTCAGCACGCTGGCGACACCGCCGACGTCGTTCTGCAACCGGCTCTGGATCACGCCGGTCTTGGTCCGGGTGAAGAACGCGAGCTCCATCCGCTGCAGGTGTCCGAACAGCCGCATCCGCATGGCACCCATGACCTTGTTGCCGACCGTCGCGGTCAGGTAGGTCTGCCAGACACCGATGCCGGCGCTGAGGATCCAGAGCCCGATCATGGCGCCGACGAGCACGGCGAGCACCGGCACGTCGGGGCGCCCGCCGGGCGGGAACAGACCGCGGTCGAACGCCTGCTGGGTCAGGAGCGGCGGGACCACCGACACCGCTGCCCCGATGAGGACGAGGACGACCGTCAGCCCGATCGAGCGACGGTGCGGGACGAAGAGCCCGGCGATGCGACGGAGCAGGTGCGGGATCTGGGGCGCTTCCGCGTTCGCGGCACGCTGCGCGTCCGGGTCTCCGCTCGAGATCCGGCTGCGGCCGTGGCCGCCGCCGGGCCCACCACCACGCATCCCGCCGCCACCGGCGACGGAGCCCATCTGACTCATCGACACCCTCTCCACGCCTCGCGGCGTCGTCCTCGCATGAATGTACGCCCGCGCACCGACCCGGCCCGACGCGTTCGCCGAGGGCTGTGGACGGAGGTGATCCGTGCCTCCCGTGTGCAGGAGTGGACGCGACCGGTTTGGACCCCGTCCGAGGGCCGTGGGACGATGGCCCGTCCCCCGCCCGTGCCCCCGTGAGGTCCCATGTCGTCCGCGCCGTCACTCGCCCACCAGCTCCTCCGGCGGAAGCCCGTGGACCAGCTCCGAGCCGAGGCGGCGGCCGGGGTCGACGGACAGCCGCTCCGCCGGACCCTGGGCGTCTGGCACCTGACGATGATCAGCGTCGGCGCGACCCTCGGCACCGGCATCCTGGTCGTCCTCGGTACCGCCGTGCCGCTCGCCGGCCCAGCCGTCTGGATCTCGTTCGTCCTCGCGGGCGTCGCCGCGCTGCTCTCCGCACTCTCCTACGCCGAGATGGCCGGCGCAGTCCCGACGTCGGGATCGAGCTACTCGTACACCTACGCGACGATGGGCGAGGGCATCGCCTGGGTCTGCGGGTGGTGTCTCGTCCTCGAGTACGCGGTGTCGGTCGCTGCCGTGGCCGTCGGTGCCAGCCAGTACGTCGACGAGACGCTGCGGGTCTTCGGGCTGCACCTGCCGACGGCGCTGTCCGCGCCTCCCGGTGACGGTGGTCTCGTGAACCTGCCGGCGGCCGCGCTCGTCCTCGTCGCGATGCTGGTCCTGCTGCCGGGGGCGAAAGAGAGCGCCTGGGTGAACACGCTCATGGTGCTCGTGAAGATCGCGTTGCTCGTGTTCTTCGTCATCGTGGCGTTCTCGGCGTTCCGGGTCGGGAACTTCGAGCCGCTGGCGCCGATGGGTGCCGCCGGTGTGAGTGCTGCGGCCTCCCGGCTCTTCTTCTCGTACATCGGTTTCGACGCTGCGTCCACCGCCGGCGAAGAGGCCAAGAACCCGCGCCGTGACCTGCCGCGCGCCATCATCGGGTCGATCGCGCTCATCACCGCGCTGTACATCCTGGTCGCCGTCGCGGCCATCGGTGCGCGGTCGTGGACGTCCTTCTCCGCCGACGAGGCCTCGCTCGTCCGCATCGTCGTCGACGTCACCGGGCAGCCCGTCGTCGCGCTCGTGTTCTCGATCGGTGCGGTGATCGCGATCGCCAGTGTCGTCCTCACCGTGCTCTACGGCCAGACCCGGATCCTGCTCACGATGGCGCGCGACGGTCTCGTGCCGAAGGTGTTCGGGCGGGTGTCGCCGCGTACCGGGACCCCGATCGCGAACACCCTCATCGTCGGCATCGTGGTCACGATCGTCTCGGCGCTCGTCCCCCTCGGCGAGCTCGCGGACGCGACGAGCATCGGCACGCTCATCGCGTTCGCACTGGTGAACATCTCGGTGATCGTGCTCCGGCGCACGCAGCCGGACCTGGAACGGTCGTACCGGGTGCCGTTCTTCCCCGTCGTGCCGGTCCTCGGCGTGCTGTTCTGCCTGTTCCTGGCGGTGACGCTCGGCGCGGGCACGTGGATCGCGTTCGGCATCTGGATGGTCGCCGGCGCGGTGCTCTACGTGGCCTACGGCCGCCGCCACAGCACGCTCGCGTAGCGCGCCCGCCGCCGCCGCCCGCCGAGCCTCGGCTGGGCGGACACTCTGCGGCGGCCGGAACACGCAAAATGTCCGCTGGGGCGAGCCTCGCTTGCGCACTGGCTGCTGTGGAGAACGGCGTCAGTGCACCGGAACCGACCAGGAGGCCCGCTCCGCGTCCGGCAGAGCGAGCCTCGGTTCCATGGAGATCACCGAGCCGACCCTGCTCCGCGCCGTTCCGACCGATCCGTCGGGGGCCAGGACCCTTCGCCGACAGTGCGCAGCGGGGAAGCTGACGCGCATCCGCCCGGGAACGTACGTTGCAAGTGCCGAATGGGTCGGCCTCTCCCCGTCGTCACAGCATCGGACCATCGCGCGCGCATTGGCCCCGGAACTCGGTCCCGGACACGCGTTCTCGCACATCACCGCCGCGATCCTGCACGGCTGGCCGTTGATCGGTCCGGCGCCCGATCGGGTCCACGTGGTCGACCTCGATGCGACATCGGTGACCCATCGACTCGGGGTCGTCCGCCATGCGCCACAGGATGCCGTACCGATCGACCTGACGCACCAGTTCCGTGGCGTGCGCGTGACCAGTCCGCTCGCGACAGCGGTGTTGGTCGCGACGACGTGTGAGCCGAGTACCGCCGCAGTGGCGATCGACGGTGGCGTCCGCAGCGCGTCCGTCGATCCGGCGCCCCTCCAGCTCGCACTCCCCGACCCGCCAGCCCGCGGATCGCGTCAGGCCCAACTCGTCGTGACCGCTCTCGATGCACGTCACGAGTCAGTCGGCGAGTCCTACACCGCAATCCGCTTGGTCGAGCTCGGCATCGGTCTGGTCGAACCGCAGTACGAGTTCCGGTTGCCGGACGGGACCATCCGACGGGTTGACTTCTGGATCTCGTCGCTCGGTGTCGTCCTCGAGTTCGACGGGCAGCAGAAGTACGTCGACCCCACGATGCTCGCGGGCCGGGATGCAGCGCAGGTCCTCTGGCAGGAGAAGATCCGCGAGGACCAACTCCGCGCCCTGCCGGAAGTCCGCACGGTGATCCGCGTCACCTGGTGGCACCTCGCCGAACCCGAGCGACTCCGCGCGCTCCTCCGACAGCACGGCGTCCGCGTCTGAGCCGGAGCAGCAGCGCCGAGCCTCGGCTCCGCGGACATCTTGCGGCAAGCGGTAGGCGCAAAGTGTCCGCCCAGCCGAGGCTCGGCGCCCGCACGCCGACAGCGCCCGCCCCGCACACGACGAAGGCCGCCGCCCCGAGGGGCAGCGGCCTTCGTGACCAGAAGGTCAGACTCAGACGAGCTCGACGGTGGCGCCGGCGGCCTCGAGCGAAGCCTTGGCCTTGTCGGCGGTCTCCTTGTTGGCGCCCTCGAGCACCTTGGCGTCGGCGGTCTCGACGAGCGCCTTGGCCTCGCCCAGGCCGAGCGACGTGAGGCTGCGGACCTCCTTGATGACCTGGATCTTCTTGTCACCGGCCGACTTGAGCACGACGTCGAACTCGGTCTTCTCCTCGACCTCCTCGGCGGGGGCAGCAGCGCCACCGACCGCAGCAGCGGCGACGGGGGCGGCAGCGGTGACCTCGAAGACCTCTTCGAACTTCTTCACGAAGTCAGAGAGCTCGATGAGCGTGAGCTCCTTGAAGGCCTCGATGAGCTCGTCCTGCGAAAGCTTCGCCATGATTTTCTCCTACTACTCAGTACGTGATGTGGTTGTGGAACGCGTGCCTGGTCAGGCCGCGGACTCCTGCTTCTCGCGGAGGGCGTCCACCGTGCGGACGGCCTGCGAGAGGGGTGCCTGGAACAGGTACGCAGCACCGAACAGCGAGGCCTTGAAGGCGCCGGCGAGCTTGCCGAGCAGCACTTCGCGGGACTCGAGGTCGGCGAGCTTGTCCACCTCGGTCGCGGTGAGCGGGTTACCGTCGAAGTAACCGCCCTTCACCACGAGCTCGGGGTTCGCCTTGGCGAATGCACGCAGCGACTTCGCGACGGCGACGGTGTCACCGTGGACGAAGGCGAGAGCGGACGGACCAGCGAGCTCGTCGTCGAACGACGTGATGCCTGCTTCGTTGGCCGCGATCTTGGTCAGCGTGTTCTTCACCACGGCGTACGTGGCGTGCTCACGGATCGAGTTGCGGAGCTCCTTGAGCTGCGCGACCGTGAGACCGCGGTACTCGGTGAGCAGAACGGCGTTCGAGCTACGGAAGGACTCCGTGAGCTCGGCGACCGCAGCTTCCTTGTTCGCCATGGTTCTCCTTGGGGTTCTTGCTGGCAGCCCCGGGTCCCATGGCTGTGGTGAACACAACCCGCACACGAAAAAAGCTCCGGCGCAGAGGCTCGGAGCTGCTCCGACACGATGTGTAGGAGTGGTTCTGAACACCTGCGCGGGCGCCCTCGTGACGAGGACCTTCGGCCACTGTCCATGCGTGAACACGGCAGCGACGACCAGCGGTCTTTGGCTGAACAGAACCGTACCACACCGCGGCCTCGGTCCGGAAGCGCCGGTTCCGAGAGCGGGTCCGGACGGGAGGCACGCCCCCGCCCGCCCCGCCGGTCACCCTCCGGAGCGGTCGGGCACCCCGGCCCAGGCCGGAGGGGCGGCATCGGCAGCACTGGCGGCGCCGCCACCCGCATCCGCACCCGCGGCACCGTCATCCGCGGACCCGGCATCCGCACCGTCCACCCGCCGCGCCGGCAGGTGCACCGTGAACACCGTGTCCCCCGGTTCGCTCGTCACGCTCACCCGCCCGCCGTGCGCCTGCACGACGGCGTCCACGATGGCGAGCCCGAGTCCGGTCGACCCGGCGGTCCGGGAGCGTGAGCTGTCGGCGCGGGCGAACCGTTCGAAGAGCTTCGGCAGGAACTCCGGGTCGATCCCCTGCCCGTCGTCGCGGACGGTCAGGTCGACGCCACCGTCCGGCGCCGGCGCGATGCCGACCGTGATGCGCGTGCCGTCCGGCGTGTGGGTCCGGGCGTTGGTGACCAGGTTGACGATCACCTGGTGCAGGCGTGCCGCGTCACCGACCACCCCGACGGGTTCGGTGGGCAGGTCGACCTCGATCGGGTGGTCCGGCGAGGCCGCGTGCGCGTCGTTGACGGCGTCGAGCACCAGGCCGGTCAGGTCGACGTCGTCGAACTGGATCTCGCGGCCCTCGTCGAGGCGGGCCAGGAGCAGCAGGTCCTCGACCATCGAGGTCATCCGGACGGACTCGGACTCGACCCGGCTCATCGCGTAGACGACGTCCGGCGGCAGGTCGGCGCCCATCCGTCGGGTGAGTTCGGCGTACCCGCGGATCGAGGCCAGGGGCGTCCGGAGTTCGTGCGAGGCGTCGGCGACGAACTGCCGGACCTTCTGTTCGGACCGTTCGCGGGCCTGCATCGCGTTGCCGATGTGTCCGAGCATCCGGTTGAACGCTGTGCCGACGCGGCCCACCTCGGTGCCCGGATCGGCATCGGGCACACGGACGCCGTCGAGTGCGTCACTGCGGTCGAGCGGCATCCGGGCGACGGTCGAGGCGGTCTCCGCGACGCGGTCGAGTGGCCGGAGCGCCCGTCGGACGGCGGCGGTGGCGACCGCCGAGGCGACGAGGAGGGCGAGCACGGTGACGACGAGCACCACGCCGAGCAGCTTCCACACGCTCTCGTACACCGGGGCGAGCGGCAGGCCGACGACGAGCACGGCCGGTCCGACGTTGGCTGCGGTCACCCGGTAGCGCCCGAGGTCGGAACCGAGGTCGATGGTGTGCGGCTGACCGTCGACGGCCAGTCCGCTCAGGGGTCGGACCACGGCGCTCGACAGGCGCTCGGCCTGCCCCGAGTTGTCGAGCAGACTGCCGACGACCGCGTTGCCGTCGAGGATGTACACCGTCAGCGTGCCGGCCGACTGCGCTGACGGGCGTCCGAACTCCGGCCCGTTCGGCCCCTGCTGCTCGACCGACCGCTGCGCTCGGGTCGTCGCGTACTGCAGCTGCTCGTCGATCGCCGATCGTTGGATGGAGAACAGCGCGATGATGCTGCCGCCGCCGATCACCGCGCTGACGGCGACGACCAGGGCGACGATGCTCAGGACGAGCCGACGACGGAGGGTCATGCGGAACGCCCGGTTCAGACGGTGGGCTTGATCACGTAGCCGACGCCACGCACGGTGTGGATCATCGGCTCCTCGCCGACGTCGATCTTCTTGCGCAGGTAGGAGATGTAGATCTCGACGACGGAGGACTTGCCACCGAAGTCGTACGACCACACCCGGTCCAGGATCTGCGCCTTCGACAGCACGCGACGCGGGTTGCGCATGAGGAAGCGGAGCAGCTCGAACTCGGTCGCGGTGAGTTCGATCGTGCGGCCGGCCCGGGTGACCTCGTACGACTCCTCGTCGAGCACCAGGTCGCCGACGACGATGCGGGAGTCCCCGGCCTCGCTGACGGAGATCTGCGAGCGGCGGATGAGGCCGCGGAGGCGTGCGACGACCTCTTCGAGCGAGAACGGCTTGGTGACGTAGTCGTCGCCGCCGGCGGTGAGTCCGGTGACGCGGTCCTCGACGGAGTCCTTCGCGGTGAGGAACAGCACCGGGGTGTCGTCGTTGTTCTGGCGCAGCCGGCTGAGGACCTGCAGCCCGTCGAGGTCGGGCATCATCACGTCGAGCACCATGGCGTCCGGGTGGAACTCCCGTGCCTTCGTCAGGGCGTCCTGGCCGCCGTTCGCGCTGCGGACGTCCCAGCCTTCGTAGCGGAGGGCCATCGAGAGCAGGTCGGTGAGGCTGGCTTCGTCGTCGACGACCAGGATGCGCAACGGCGAACCGTCGGCACGGGTGAGGCGCGGGGGTGCGGAGGGCTGCGAGATGGTCACGTCTTCGAGTATCGAGAGATTCCTATGAGCCGTCTGTGGCCCGTCCCAGTGCGCCCTGTGGATCGACCTCGCGATGTGGATCGACGCGTCGTTAGCCTGGCGACGATGCTGGTCTTCCCTGCTTGGCCCGACGGTGCGCGGCACGTCGACACCGCTGCGATCACCGCCCTCGTGCACGGTTCCGCCGATCCCACGGCCGCGGACGCGCGCTCCGCCGGGAGGCCCGTCCCACCCCCGCCGCACCGGCTGGCCGTCGCGCAGACCCTCGCGTCCACCACCCCGCCGCTCGTCGCCGGGACCGCCGGCCAGGTCTTCGCGACCCTCGCGGCGGTCGCCGCCGCGGACGTCGCGACCGCCCGGGTGGTCGAGCCGCACCTCGACGCGCTGACGATCCTGGCGCAGGCCGGGGTGGAGGTCCCCGCGGGGTCGACGTGGGGTGTCTACGCGGCCGAGGCCCCGGGCCTCCGCCTCGAGGCACGCGACGCCGCTGCCGACACGGACGCCGGAACCGACATCGACGCCGCGGACGGCGTCGTCCTGGACGGCACGAAGCCCTGGTGTTCGCTGGCGTCGACCCTCTCGCATGCCCTGGTCACCGCGCACGTCGGCCAGGAACGTCGGCTCGTCGCGGTGTCGCTCCGCCAGACCGGCGTCGTTCCGCACGACCACGTCTGGGTCGCCCGCGGCCTGCCCGACGTGCCGAGTGGTCCGGTCGACTTCACCGCAGTCCGGGCGAGCGCGGTGGGCGAACCCGGCTGGTACCTCCGCCGTCCGGGCTTCGCCTGGGGTGGCATCGGCGTCGCCGCGTGTTGGTGGGGCGGAGCGGTCGGGCTGGCGCGGGTGCTCCGTGCACACGCCGCCGCGCGACCGGAGTCCGAACTGCTGCGGGCCGCACTGGGCTCGGTGGTCGCCGACCTCGCCGACGCCGAGGACGCCCTCGCCAGCGCCGCCCGCCGGATCGACGACAGCGCCGGCACGGCCGACGACGCCACCGACTGGCCGCTCCTCGCCCAGGTGGTCCGCTCCCGGGTGCGCCGGGCCGTGGACGCCGTCCGGACCCAGGTCGTCCGGTCGATCGGCCCCGGCCCGCTGACCAGCGACCCGGCCGTCGCCGCGCGGGTCGCCGACCTCGAGCTCTACGTGCTGCAGGACCACGGCGACCGGGACCTCGCCCGCATCGGCCGGATGGTGCTCGAGCGCGGCGGTGTGGCGTGGTGAGCTTCGACCACCGGGCGCCGGGGACCGACCCGGACGCCTGGACGCCCGTGCTCGCCCGCGTCGACTCGACGCCGATCGCGCTCGACGGGTACGACCGGGTGCTCGTCGTCGCGCCGCACCCCGACGATGAGACCCTGGGTGCCGGCGGCCTCATCGCGATCGCGGCGGAGGCCGGACTGCCGGTGCACGTCGTCCTGGTCAGCCGGGGTGAGGGGTCGCACCCGGACTCCCCCACGACCACGCCCGATCAGCTCCGCGTCCGTCGGACCGCGGAGTTCAGCGCAGCACTGGACGCACTGCACCCCGCGGTGACGTCCACCGTCCTGGACGTGCCGGACGGCGGACTGCGCGAGCACGCCGAGGTGCTCGCACACGCCCTCACCGAGCACCTGCCGAGCGGCTCCGCAGCACCCGGCTCCGCCGCAACCGGCCCCGCCGCAACCGGCCCCGCAGCACCCGGCCGTACCCTGCTCGTCGCCCCCTGGCAGGGCGACGGCCATCGTGACCACCGGATCGCCGGCGAGGTCGCCGAGCGCCTCGCCGCCGAGACCCCCGGCGTCGACCTGCTGTCCTACCCCGTCTGGGCGTGGCACTGGGACGACCCGGCAGCACCGGCCCTGCCCGTCGCCGGACTCCGCGCCCTGCCGCTGTCGACGGCCGCGCTCGACCGGAAGCGCCGGGCACTCGACGCCCATGCCTCGCAGGTCCGCCCCCTCTCGCCGGCGCCCGGGGACGAGGCGATCGTCGACGACCGGCACGCCCGGCACCACCTCCGCGACCAGGAGTGGTTCGTGGGCCCGAGCGTCGCGGACACCGACACCGACACCACCACCGAGCACACGACGGCCTCCCGCTCCCGCGAGTCCTTCGACGCCCACTACGACCGGAAGCCCGAGGGCTGGGACTTCGACGGCTCCTGGTACGAGCAGCGGAAGCGTGCCGTGACCCTGGCCGCACTCCCCCGACGCCGCTACCGGTCCGCGCTCGAACTCGGCTGCGCCACCGGGGTCCTCACCGCGGCGCTGACGGAGCGGGCACACTCCGTCCTCGGCACCGACATCTCGCGTGCCCCGCTGGAGCGCGCCCGACGGCGAGCGCCGTCCGCACAGTTCGTCCAGGCCGCCCTGCCCGCCGAGTGGCCGGCCGGCCGCTGGGACCTCGTGGTGATGTCCGAGGTCGGCTACTACCTCTCCCCCGCCGACCTCGACGCCACGATCGACCGTGTGCTCGCCTCACTCGACGACGACGGTGTCCTCGTCGCCTGCCACTGGCGGCACCCGGACAGCGACGCCGTCACCGACGGGGACATGGTCGACGCGCACCTGGCCGCACGTTGGCCCCGCCCGGCACTGGTCCGCCACGTCGAGCCGGACTTCGTCCTCAGCGTCCTGCCCGGTCCGGCCGTCGCCAGCGTCGCCCGGACCGAGGGACTCGTCCGGTGACGCTCCGGCTCGACGTCGTCGTCCCGGCACACGACGAACAGGACCGGATCGTCGCCTGCCTGGAGGCCCTGGCCACCGCCGTCACGACCCTCCAGCACCAGCACCCCGAGGCCTCGGTCCACGTCACGGTCGTCATGGACGGCTGCACCGACGACACCGCCGTGCTGGTCGCCTCCGTCGCCGCCGGGTCCCCGTGGCTCGAGACGCTGGTCACCGACCACGTCGGGGTCGGTCGGGCACGGTCACTCGGTGCCGCCCACGCCCTGGCCCGACCCCTCCCGCCGGCCCGAGCCCTCCCTTCGGACGGCGACGACGACCTCGACCGTCGCTGGCTCGCCCACACCGATGCCGACTCGCGGGTCGCGGCGGGGTGGCTCGTGCAGCAGCTCGATGCCCTCGTCGCCGGCACACACGTCCTCGTCGGTGCCGTGGTGCCGGACCCGGACGACCTCGACACGGTGGTCCTCGCCCGGTGGCAGGCGGCCCACCCGCCCGGGGCGACCCTCGGCCACGTGCACGGAGCGAACCTCGGCATCCGCGCGGATGCCTACCGTGCCCTGGGCGGCTTCGACCCGGTGCCGGAGCACGAGGACGTCCGTCTGGTGGCGCGCGCCCGCGCGCTGGGGCTGCGAGTGGACGCGACCACGAGCCTCCCGGTCGTCACCAGCGGTCGGTTCGACGGCCGGACGCCGGGCGGCTACGCCGAGCACCTCCGCCGCACCTACGGCGACGCCTCCTGACCAGTCCTCGTCCCTCCTTACCGTTCTGATAGCGGACCGAAGGGCCGCCCTTGGTGGCCGTTCCTAGGTTCTCCTCGTCGGCCCCCGCCGCGTGATCCGCGCGACCGGTGCTCCCGGGTCGGCCCCCACCGAGGAGAACCATGTTCCTGACCTACCTCAGGCGCGAACTCACGAACCGCAAGAAGCAGACGGTCATCATCGCGGTCGGGATGGCGCTGGCCATCGCGCTCGTCGTCATCGTCTCGTCGATCGCGAGCGGCGTGCAGTCCGCCCAGTCGAGCGTCCTGGCATCCGTGTACGGCGTCGGCACCGACATCACCGTGACGAAGACCGAGACCCCGACGTCCAGCAGCACCGGCCGGCCGTCGTTCGACTTCGGCGACCAGGGCTCGTCGGGCAGCAGCAGCAGCGGTTCCACCGACCTGTCCCAGTCCCGCCTGGCGGTGTCCCGCGGCACGAGCACCCTGACCGCCGCGAACGTGGCGACGGTCGCCGGAACCGACGGGGTGGCGGCCGCGACCGGCGTCCTGACGCTCGAGAACAGCACGTTCTCCGGCCGGGTCGAGCAGAGCGACGGCAGCAGCAGCAGCGACGGTGCGGCGCAGGGCGGCCCACCGAGCGGGACCGGCCAGAGCAGCACGGGCCAGAGCAGCACCGGCCAAGGCGGTGGTGGCTTCGGCGGCGGCTCGTTCAGCGTCGACTCGTTCACGGTCACCGGCATCCCGGTCTCCGGCGACACGGTCGGCCCGCTCACCAGCACCGAGACGACGAAGGGTCGCACCTTCACAACGGCCGACGCCGGCAAGGACGTCGTCGTGCTCGACGCGGCGTACGCGAAGAGCGAGTCGAAGGCCGTCGGCGACACGGTCTCGATCGGCGGGAAGACCTTCGACGTCATCGGGATCGTCGCCTCGACCGGGTCGGCGTCCACCACCGGCTCGAACACGTACATCCCGCTCGACACCGCGCAGACGCTCGCCGACCTGTCCGGCAAAGTGACGTCCGTCTACGTCTCCGCCGAGTCGTCCTCCGACGTCGCGACGATCAAGACCGCCCTGCAGAAGGAGCTGTCGAGCGCGACCGTCTCCACCGAGTCCGACCTCGCCTCGAGCGTGTCCGGCTCCCTGGCGACGGCGTCGACCCTGGTGTCGAACCTCGGCCGGTGGCTGTCGATCGTCGTCCTGGCGGCGGCGTTCCTCATCGCGATCCTGTTCACCGTCTCCGGCGTCACACGCCGCACTCGTGAGTTCGGCACCCTCAAGGCGATCGGCTGGTCGAACGGCCGCATCACGCGGCAGGTCGCGGGCGAGTCGCTCGTGCAGGGACTGATCGGCGGTGTCATCGGCGCCGCGACCGGCCTCGTCGGCATCCTCGTCGTGAACGTCATCGCCCCCACGGTCTCGGCGAGCGCCGCCACCAGCACCCGGACCGGTCCCGGCGCGGGTGGCGGGATGCCCGGCGCAGCCGCGACGGCGGCGGCCGGCAGCGGCACGACCGGTGGCGCTCCCGCGGGCGGCTTCGGCGGCGGCGGGCAGACGGCGGCGACCACGGACGTCGTCCTGCACGCCCCGGTCACCGTCGAGGTGATCCTGCTCGCCATCGGGCTCGCGGTCCTCGGCGGGCTGCTCGCGGGCGCGCTCGGCGGGTGGCGGGCCTCCCGGCTCCGCCCGGCGGAAGCACTGCGGAGCGTGGCGTGATGTCAGCCGACCGGCGCACCCCGACCGACCCGGCCGGCACCAGCGCGACCCACACGAGCCACACGAGCCACACGACCCGCACGACCGACCGCCCCATCCCGACGACCGACCGCACCATCCCGACGACCGAGGAGCCATCGTGACCACCACCGAGACCGCAGCCGCCACGGGCGGTGTGCCCACCGCCTCCCGGCCCGTCTACCGGCTGTCGGGCGTGACCAAGACGTACCGGCAGAAGAACCGGACCGTCACCGCGCTGGCCGGGGTCGACCTCGAGATCCCGCAGGGGCAGCTCGTCGCGGTGCAGGGACCGACCGGCGGCGGCAAGTCGACGCTGCTGCAGATGCTCGGTGCGCTCGACCGGCCGAGCAGCGGTTCGGTGTTCCTGGGTGACCGGGACGTCGCCGTACTCGGGGACCGGGCGCTCACCGACGTCCGGGCGACCGAGATCGGCTTCGTGTTCCAGAGCTTCAACCTCATCCCGACCCTGACCGCGCTCGAGAACGTCGAGACCGCGTTCGCGGGCAGCCTCGCGAACCGCTCCCGGGCCGAGGTCCGCGAACGGGCCACGACCGCCCTGCGCGAGGTCGGCCTCGAGGAACGGCTCGACCACCTGCCGGCCGAGCTCTCCGGCGGTCAGCAGCAGCGCGTCGCGATCGCCCGCGCCCTGGTGAAGGACCCGACGGTCCTGCTGGCGGACGAGCCGACCGGGGCGCTCGACGAGGGCACCCGCGACGAGATCATGGGGCTCATCGAGCGGCAGTGGAAGGACCGCGGGTTGACGGTCGTCATCGTGACGCACGACTCGTGGGTGGCGCGGCGCGCAGAGCGTCGGCTGCACATCAAGCAGGGGCAGGTCCGCGAGGTCTAGTCGCGGCGCCGGCTGGCGGGCGGGCGGGGCGGGGCGGCAAAACACCGGTGTTCGTGTGTCACACCGCGGATCTCCGCGGCGCGACGGACGAACACCGGTGTTCCACGAAGCCGCGGCGCGGCGGCGCGGCGACCGCCGCGGCGCGGCGGGGGCCGCGGGCGCCCCCCCCCCGGGGCCGGGGGGGGGGGGGGGGGCGCCCCCCCCGGGGCCGGGGCCCCCCCGGGCCCGGGGCCGGGGCCCCCCCC
>NZ_JARUXD010000047.1:0-28330 GCF_030433875.1 Curtobacterium sp. PsM8
GTGCCAGCTGGCACCGCGCCTCCTGTGAGTGACTTCCAGCGTTACGCGCTGATGACGGCCTTGTCGTCGAGGCGCTCGCCCGACTCCGAGTCGAACATGTGCACGTGGCCCTGCTTCGGGCTCACGACGACGGTGTCGCCGATCGACGGGTGGTTGCGGCCGTCCACGCGGGTGACGATGTCGGTACGGGTACCGTTCACGTCGGCGTGGCCGTAGAGGTAGCCGTCGGCGCCGAGCTCTTCGACGACGTCGACCGTGACCGGCAGGCCCTCGCCCGAGTTCGACACGATGATGTCCTCGGGGCGGACGCCGACCGTGACCTGGGCCGAGCGGACGTTCGACAGCGTGTCGCGGTCGACCGGGTGGTTCAGCGTGCCGAAGGTGATGCCACCCTCGACCACGGAGGCCGGGAGCAGGTTCATCGCGGGCGAGCCGATGAAGCCGGCGACGAACACGTTGTTCGGCTTCTCGTACAGGTCGCGGGGGCTGCCGACCTGCTGCAGGATGCCGTCCTTGAGGACCGCGATGCGGTCACCCATGGTCAGGGCCTCGGTCTGGTCGTGCGTGACGTAGACGGTCGTGACGCCGAGACGACGCTGCAGCGACGCGATCTGGGTACGGGTCTGGACGCGGAGCTTGGCGTCGAGGTTCGACAGCGGCTCGTCCATGAGGAACACCTGCGGCTGACGGACGATCGCACGGCCCATCGCGACGCGCTGACGCTGACCGCCGGAGAGCGCCTTCGGCTTGCGGCCGAGGTACTGCTCGAGGTCGAGGAGCTTCGCGGCTTCCTGCACGCGGGTGGCGCGCTCTTCCTTGCCGACGCCGGCGATCTTGAGCGCGAAGCCCATGTTCTCGGCGACGGTCATGTGCGGGTACAGCGCGTAGTTCTGGAACACCATCGCGATGTCGCGGTCCTTCGGCGGGACGTCCGTGACGTCGCGGTCGCCGATGCGGATCGCGCCGGAGTTGACCTCTTCGAGGCCGGCCAGCATGCGCAGGGACGTGGACTTGCCACAGCCCGAGGGGCCGACGAGGACGAGGAACTCGCCGTCGGCGACGTCCAGGTCGAGGGAGTCCACCGCGGGGCGGTTGCCTCCGGGGTACAGACGGGTTGCCTTGTCATAGGTGACGGACGCCATGAGCGTTCGATCCTCTCCACCGGCAGGTACGTGCCGGACGATCCGTAGTGAAGCGACGACCCGCGAGGGCCGGCGGATGGTCGTCGTCGACCATCACTGGTCATACAACACGAGTTCTCCCAGCGGCGCCAGTGCGCAGCTGCCGGTCCCCGGGGCGTTCCCTGCTGGTTGGCTGGTTCCCATCGGCCGCCACTACAATCGGCGGGTCCGTCCGCCGACCGGGGGGAGGCCGAGCGGACACCGACCAGGAGGACAGCCGCACGATGACCAACCGCCCTGAAGGAGACGCCCGCGCCCAGCGGAACGCGCGTCGCGCCGCCGCCCGCGAGCGAGCCCAGCGCACCCGTGCCCAGCAGAAGCGTCGCCAGCGCGGTGCCCGGCTCGGACTGCAGATCGGACTCGGCGTGGTGCTCGTCGCCGCCGCCACGATCGTGACGCTCGTGCTCGTGAACTCCTCGCGTCCCGCCGGACCCGGCCCGGACACCATGGCCGACGGCGGCATCACGATCAGCACCGGTCTGAAGGCCGTCGACCCGGCAGCCGCGTCGACCGCACCGTCCCCGAGTGCGACCGACTCGGCCGACCCGGTGCGGATCGCCCTGTACGTCGACTACCTCTGCCCGATCTGCGGCGCGTTCGAGTCCACGAACAGCGAGTACATCGAGGGCCTGGTCGACTCCGGTGCCGCCACGATCGACATCCACCCCGTCGCGATCCTGTCGAACCGCTCGCAGGGCACGAAGTACTCCCTCCGTGCGGCGAACGCAGCAGCCTGCGTGGCGCAGGAGTCGCCGGACTCGTTCTTCGCCGTGAACAAGGCCCTGTTCGCCAAGCAGCCGGAAGAGGGCACACCGGGCCTGACGGACGAGCAGCTCGGCTCGCTGATCACGAGCATCCCGGGCGTGCGGCACGGCTCGACCATCGAGTCCTGCATCGACGACCAGCGCTACGGCAAGTGGGTCGACGAGCGCACCACCGCGGTGAGCGGCGGGGACATCCCCGGTTCCGACCTGACGACGTTCCCGGGCACCCCGCTGGTGCTCGTCAACGGCCAGCAGTACCAGTACACGACCGCGTCGACGAACGACGAGTTCCGCACGTTCGTGGTGTCGGCCGCCGACAGCACCGACTCCACGCCGACGCCCACCCCGACGCCGAGCAGCTCGTCGTCGGGGACCCCGTCGCCGTCGGCCACGGGCAACTGACCGGGCGTCGCCCCTAGAGCGACGAGCCCGGGACGCTGAGGGTGTCGCAGCTCGTCGCCCCGCGTTCGTAGCCGCGCTCGAACCACCGCTGCCGCTGCTCGCTGGACCCGTGCGTGAACGAGTCCGGGTCGACCTGACCGGTGGCCTTCTCCTGGATGCTGTCGTCACCCACGGCGCTCGCCGCGGACAGGGCGTCGGCGATCTGGGCCCGGGTGACGGGCTCGAAGAACGTCGAGCCGTCGGCGGCCTTCGTCGTCGCCGCGTCCCCGACCCAGGCGCCGGCGTAGCAGTCCGCCTGCAGCTCCACGCGGACGCTGCCGGACGAGGCGCCGGTGCCGCTGCGGTCGGTGTCCGCGAAGGTGCCCTGCAGCTGCTGCACGTGGTGGCCCCACTCGTGCGCGACGACGTACATCTGCGCGAGCGGCCCGCCCGAGGACCCGTAGCTCGACTTCAGGTCGTCGTAGAACGCGGTGTCGAGGAAGATCGCACGATCCGGCGGGCAGTAGAACGGCCCGGTCGCCGCCGACGCGGTGCCGCACCCGGTGTCGGTCGAGCCGTCGAACAGGAAGAAGTCGGGCGTCGAGTACGACGTGCCGAGCTCCTGCGACTCGGCGCTCCAGTACGCGTCGAGCGACTCGGCGGCGCCCTCCATCCGGCACTCGACGTCGGCGTTGGCGTCCCGGCCGGTCTGGCACTCGGCGATCGGTGTGGCTTCGGCGCCGCCCTGCTGGATCGGGGTGAGGCCGCCGCCCCCGCCGACGAGCCCGCCGAGGTCGACCCCCGTGAACTGGGCGATGAGGAAGACCACGATCGCGGTGACACCGACCGCGCCGCCGATGGCCGTGGTGCGCCCGCGGCGCTTGACCTTGCCGCCCTGCAGCCGGGTGTCGTCGTTGAACGTCATGGACCGAACCTACGGACGATCGACCGACCACGCCCGCAACCGGCCCGCGCCAGCAACCGGACCGCGCCCGGACCCGGACCCGGACCCCGCCCGGACCCGGACCGGCGGGGAGCCCCGACGGAGTAGACCGGGGCGATGCCGATCCTCGACGAGACCCACCCCCTGTTCCTGTTCGCGATGGACCAGCGGTCCTCGCTCCTCGAGCACACCTACGACGAGGACTCCGGCGAGCCCGCCGACGAGGCCGAGGCCGAACGCGTCCGCGCCGGCAAGCAGCTCGTCTACCGCGGGGTCCTCACCGCCCTGGCCGCCGGCGCCGCCCGCGAGCACACCGGCGTCCTGGTCGACGAGCGCTACGGCGCCGACGTCGCCCGGCTCGCCAAGGAGGCGGGACTCCAGCTCGCCATGCCGGTCGAGCGCTCCGGCCGCGAGTGGTTCGAGCTCGAGTACGGCGACGACTGGGTCGCCCACGTCGACGCGTTCGACCCGGACTGGGTGAAGGTCCTGGTGCGGGACAACCCCGCCTTCGACGCCGACCACCGCGAGCAGCAGGCGGCGGCCCTCGCCGACGTCGCGGCGACCCTGCACGACGCCGGACGCCCGTTCCTCGTCGAACTGCTCGTGCCGGGCACCGACGAGCAGCAGTCGGCCGTCGACGACTACGACCGGGACCTCCGGCCGGACCTGGTCGTGCAGGTGCTCGAGTTCCTGCAGGACCACGGTGTCGAGGCGGACGTCTGGAAGCTCGAGGGCCTGGACCGTCGTGAGGACGCCGAACGCGTCGTCGCCACCGCCCGCCGCGGCGGACGCGACACCGTGCAGTGCATCGTCCTGGGACGGGACGCGCCCGAGGAACAGCTCGACGCCTGGCTGCGCACCGCGGCTCCGGTCGACGGCTTCGTCGGCTTCGCGATCGGCCGCAGCAACTGGGAGGAACCGCTCGAGGACGTCGTCCGCGAGCACCTGGACACCGAGGCGGCCGAACAGCTCATCGCCGCGAACTACCGGCACTTCGTCGACACCTGGCTGGAAGCCCGTGGCGACGTCGAGCACGGGGTCGACGCCGGCGCGGTCTGACCCCGACCGACCGGCAGCTCGGTCGCCGGTCGCCCGTCCAGCGCGAGCGATCCCCGCGGGTCAGGTGCGGACCAGCGGCTCCACCGCCGCCAGGTCCGCACCGATGCCGACGTCGACGAGTTCGATCCGTCCGACGAGCGTCGCCGCCGGTCCCCGGAGCAACCCGGCCTTCACGCCGCCGAACGTCACCGTGACGTCGGCATGGAGCACGTGGTCGTCCGCGATGCCACCGGTGTCCACGTCGATGCCGCTCGGCACGTCCACCGCGACGACGAACGGTGCACGCTGTTCCCGGGCCAGCTCACGGAGGCCGGCCACGACCTCCCGCGCCGGCGACCGCAGTGGGCCGCCGCCACCGATGCCGAGGATCCCGTCGAGCACCAGGTCGGCCTCGAGGGCGGCCTCCCGGCCGACCTGCGCCAGCCGCTCGCCGACCGGCGGTGTCACCGCCTGCAGGATGTCCGCCGCGCCAGCCGCGGAACCGGTCGCACCGTCCGCCACCGGATCGTCCAGGAGGCGCGCCCCGGCCTCCCGGGCCGCTGCCAGGCCCGCCTCGTGGACACGTGAGCCGACGCGCAGGACCGTGACGTGCCTCCCGGCCGACGCCAGCCGCGCACCCGCGAACAGGGCGTCCCCGCCGTTGTCGCCGCTGCCCGCGAGGACCAGCACCGAGCCCGGGCCGTCCCCGGGACGGACCGCCGGGTCGTCCAACAGGTCACCGACGATCGCAGCCAACCCGTCGGCGGCCCGCTGCATGAGGGGCTCGCCCGCCGCCAGGTGCCCTCGTTCTGCCGCTCGGATCTGATCGCCGCCGTACCCGTCCATGCGAGCCACTGTGCCCCCGCTACCCTGGGCAGGCCATGTCTCTCGTCCCCGAAGCGCCCCGCCCCCGGGTGGTCATGTCCCCGGACGGCCTCCCGCTCGCCACCTACGACTTCGGAGACCCGGACGCCCCCGCGGTCGTCGCCGTGCACGGGTTCGCCTCCGGAGCGCTCCTCAACTGGCACGCTGCCGGGTGGACCCGCGACCTCGTCCGCGCCGGACGCCGGGTCATCGCGTTCGACCAGCGCGGCCACGGGGCCAGCGGCAAGCCGCACGAGCCGCACAGCTACTCGATGGACCTGCTCGTCGACGACGTCACCGCGGTCATCGACACCTACCTGCTCGACGACGTCGCGTTCCTCGGGTACTCGCTCGGCGCCCGCGTCGGCTGGCACGCGGCCGAACGGATGAGCGACCGGATCTCACGCGCGGTCCTGGGCGGCATCCCCGACGCCGACCCGATGCGGCGCGTCCGCGTCGACCAGGCGCGCGCGTTCATCACCGACGGCACCCCGGTCGAGGACCGCGTCACCAACGGGTACCTGACGATGGCCGCCGGGGTGGAGGGTAACGACCTCCGCGCGCTCGTCGCCATGGTCGAGGGGATGCGGGACAGCATCGAGCCGACACCCGAGAACGCGCCTGCGCAGCCGCTGCTGCTCGCCGCGGGCAGCGAGGACGGCATCAAGGACAGCGCGCTGCGCCTCGCCGAGACGGCGCCGCACGCGACGTTCTTCGAGATCCCGGGGCGGAACCACTTCAACGCCCCGACGTCGCGGCACTTCCGGGAGGCGGCGATCGCGTTCCTGGGGGAGGTCCTGTCCGGCGACCGCTGACGGGTACTCGTGGGCCCTCCCGCCGCGGAGGACGCGCGGCGTAGCGTCCGCGCCATGGAACACAGACTCCTCGGCAACAGCGGGACAGTGGTGTCGTCGCTGACCCTCGGCACCATGACGTTCGGCAGCGAAGCCGACGAACCCACCTCCCACGCCATCATCGACGCCTTCGTGGCCGGCGGCGGCACCTTCATCGACACGGCCGACGTGTACTCGGGCAACGAGTCCGAGCGGATCATCGGCCGTTGGCTCCAGGCCCACCCGACCGAGGCGCAGCAGGTCGTCCTCGCCACCAAGGGCCGCTTCCCGCAGGGCGACGGACCGAACGACCTCGGCCTGTCGCGTCGGCACCTGCGGGTCGCCCTCGACGCCTCGCTCGAGCGTCTCGGCGTCGAGCACATCGACCTCTACCAGATGCACGCATGGGACGCCCTGACCCCGATCGAGGAGACCCTGCGCTTCCTCGACGACGCCGTCTCGGCCGGCAAGATCGGCACGTACGGGTTCTCGAACTACCTCGGCTACCAGGTCACGAAGGCCGTCTACGAGGCGAAGGCGCACGGCTGGGCACCGCCCGTCACCCTGCAGCCGCAGTACAACCTGCTCGTCCGCGACATCGAGCACGAGGTCGTCCCCGCGTGCCTGGACGCCGGCATCGGCCTGCTGCCGTGGTCGCCGCTCGCCGGTGGCTGGCTGTCCGGCAAGTACCAGCGCGACGAGGCCCCGACCGGCTCGACCCGTCTGGGGGAGGACCCGAAGCGCGGCATGGAGGCGTGGGAGGCCCGCAACGCCGACGAGCGCACGTGGCAGGTGCTCGACGCGGTCTCGACCGTCGCCGAGGCGCACGGGGCCTCGCGCTCCCAGGTGTCCCTCGCCTGGCTGCTCGCCCGTTCGGCGGTGACGAGCGTCATCCTCGGTGCCCGGACCGTCGAGCAGCTGCAGGACAACCTGGGCGCCGCGGACCTGGTGCTCGAGGACGCCGAACTCACCGCGCTCACGGACGCCAGCGCACCCCGGGTGGACGACTACCCGTACGGCACGGCCGGGGTCGCGCAGCGCGTGCGGAAGATCAGCGGCGGACGCTGATCCCGCGCCGGTGCGCGGCCGGGCCCGCGCCGGTGCGGGCCCGGCTGGCCCCGGGTCCGTCGCGGGCCCGGCTGGCCCTGCGTCCGGTGCGGCCCGCCGGATGATGCGGGAAACCGCTGATGTCGTCCGGCGGCGTGGACCCGGTGGTCGTGCGGGTGTCAGGATCGACACACGGCCGGCTGGTTACCGCGCCGAGCGCCCGGAACACCCCTGATCCGTGTTCCACCCGCGCCGGAGCCCCGAGCGACCTGGTCGCTCGGGGCTCTGCTCATGCAGACGCTCTTGCCGTGTCGGCGCTCTTCCCACGTCGGAACTCCTCCCGTGTCGGAGCTCTTCCCGTGTCCAAACGCCGGCGCGTCGGACCGTCGTCGGGAGTCCGGTCCGGGGCCGCAGGTCGTACCCTCGACCAGTGGTCCGACGAGCATGCAACCGATGAGGCGCTCCCCGCTGGCGACGTCGGGGTCCCGGGCGACGACGGGGTCTGTCGCCACGCCGATGGGTCGCCTCCGGACCGCACTCCTCGCCGCGCTCGTGCTGGTGCTCGCCACCGCGGTCGCCTGGTCCCGCCTGGACCCCGAGCAACGCGCGACGCTGTGGGCCGAGGACGGCCGGGACTTCGTCTCCGCGTACTTCGTCGACGGACTCGGGGCCACGCTCTTCCGGCCCTTCGGCGGGTACCTGCAGTTCGTCCCGCGACTCATCGCAGCAGTGAGCGGCACCATCGCCGGGCCGGAGCACCTCGCACAGACCGTCACCCTCCTCGCCTGCGCCGGCGTCGGCGCGGTGAGCGCACTGCTCTACCTGTACAGCCGGACCGTGCTGCGCACCCCGGTGGCACCGTTCCTGCTCGCCGCCGTGCCCCCGCTGATCCCGACCGCGCCACGTGAGGCACTCGGGACGATGAACAACCTGCACTCGTTCCTGCTGCTGCTGGTCCCCGTGGTGCTGCTCGCCGTCCCCAGGTCGTGGTGGACGTCGGCCGGCACCGCCGTGCTCGTCGTCGCCGTCGTGCTCAGCGACACCCAGGCCCTGCTGTTCGCCCCGCTGCTCCTGGCCGGGATCCGGGACCGGCGGAAGTGGCCCGTGATCGCCGCGTTCCTGGCCGCCGGAGCCGCGCAGGTCGCCACCGTCGTCGCGTTCCCCCGACCGGTCATCAGCTACGGCGCCTCGGGCCCGGTGACGATCGCGGACGTCGTCGTCGGCTTCGTGTCGGTCCCGCTCACCACGGTGTGGACGACCCGGCTCGATGCGGTGTCCACGATGATCGCCGACGCCGGGACGGCACCGATCGTCGCCCTGACCGTGGTCTCCGTCGCCGTGGCGGTCGCCGCGATCGTGTCCGGGCAGGCAGCGCACCGCTGGCTCGTGTCCGCGACCGTCCTCGGTGCCGCCGCGCTCTGGGCGGCCGCACTACTCGTCACCCCTGCCGACGGGTTCCTCTTCACGCAGGGCCTCGCGGACCACGTCGCGCACTTCGGCCCGATCCGGTACGCCACCGTCAGCTCGGGCTTCCTGCTCCTCGCACTCGTGGTCGCCGCTGACGCGATCTGGGGGCGGCACCGGCTCCGTCGCGCCGTCGCGATCGCTCTCGCCGTCGCCGTGGCGCTGACGCTCGTGGTGCACCACCACGACACCGGCCACGCGGGGCGGTCCGACGGGCCGACCATCACCTCGCAGGTCCCCGCCGCCCGCGAGGCCTGCGCGACCGAGGACCGCCGGACCGTGGGACTGCGGCAGGCGCCGGACCGGTCGCCGTGGGTCGTGACGCTGCCGTGCGCCTACGTCGAGCGGCGCTGACCGCAGCGGGGCCCGGGGCCACCCGCAGGATCGGTCGTGAGCTGAGGGCCGGCAGCGGGACTTGAACCCGCAACCCCCGTATTACAAGTACGGTGCGCTACCAATTGCGCCATGCCGGCTGACCCGCCCATCGTACCGGCAGGCCGGGGTGTCGGACACGACGACGGCGCCCGGACCGGAGTCCGAGCGCCGTCAGTCGTCCTGCTCTGCGCTTACTTCTCGGCCGAGAAGTTGAGCGAGACCGAGTTCATGCAGTAGCGGTCGCCCGTGGGGGTCCCGAAGCCGTCCGGGAACACGTGGCCGAGGTGGCCGCCGCAGTTCGCGCACCGGACCTCGGTGCGGGCCATGCCGAGGGACTTGTCCTCGATGAGCTGCACCGCCGCCGGGTCGACCGACTCGTAGAACGACGGCCAGCCGCAGCCGGAGTCGAACTTCGTGCCGCTCTTGAACAGCTCCGCACCACACGCCGCACACGTGTAGACGCCGGCGCGCTCCTCGTCGAGGAGTTCACCGGTCCACGGCCGCTCGGTGCCGGCCTGGCGGAGCACGGCGTACTGGTCCGGCGAGAGCTCCTCGCGCCACTGGGCGTCGGACTTGTCGACGTTGTATGCCATGTGCGTACCTCCTGGTTCCGACCGGGACGGGTGTCGACCGGTCATCGTGCGTCGCTGGACTAAACTCCGCGGGATGTCCGGTCATTCCGTCCACCGTGCCCGCTGGGAACACCTGACGACCGACGAACTGTACGACATCGTCCGGCTGCGGAACCGGGTGTTCGCCCTCGAACAGCGCGTCACGGCCGAGGACTTCGACGGCCGCGACCGCGACCCGGACACCGAGCACTGGTGGTCCGAGCAGCGGCTGACCGGTGACACCGAGACCTCGGTCACCGGGTACCTCCGCCTGGTCCGGCCGGCCGCCGCCGAACCGCACCCCGCCGACAGCGCCGCGCCGACCCGGGTGATCGGCCGGGTCGCCACCCACCCGGACCACCGCGGACAGGGCGTCGCCGGCCGGCTCGTCGCCGCCGTCCTCGCCGAACACGGACACGAGGCGTTCGTCCTGCACGCCCAGCAGTACGTCGCCGCGCTCTACGAACGCCACGGCTTCGTCCGCTTCGGCGCCCCCTACGACGAGGCCGGCATCACCCACGTCGGCATGTACCGCCCGGGCTCCTGATGGACACCCGGCAGCGCTACCGCACCTACGCCGACCGGATCGCGCCCGTCTCGCCCGCCTACGCGGCCTGGGCCCGCTCCGTCGACGACGACCTGGTCGCGCTCCTCGACGAGGTCCCCGCCACCCAGCGACAGCCGGAGCTCCTCTTCGCGGTGGCCCGACGCCTCGGCGCCGACCCGACGGACGCCGGGTCGCTCCGCGCCCTCGGACGGGAGGCCCGCCCCGCCCTGGTCGCGGCCCTCACCACCGCCACGGTGCAGGCCAACGACCCGCGCCGGCTCGCCCCCGTGGTGCCGGTGCTCGCCGCGCTCGCCGCAGCGACCGACCGACCGCTCGGCCTGCTCGACGTCGGCGCGGCAGCCGGGCTCTGCTCGGTCCCGGACCGGGTGACGCTCGACCACCGGCAGCGCGACCGCCCGGACGGAGCACCGGGGCCGCTCGTCCGGGTGCACACCGCGGTGCCGGGGCCTGCCGTGCACCTGGTCGCCGACGTCACCGGGACGCCTCCAGGGCCGGCAGCGCGGCCGATCCGGATCGGGGCGCGGGTGGCCCTCGACCCGAACCCGATCGACCCCGCGGCGCCGGGCGCACTCGAGCGACTCGTCGAGGCCGTCCCGCCCGAGGCGACGGACCGCACCGCCCTGATGGCGGAGGCGTTGCGGGCGACGCTGGTGGAGCCTCCCGTCCGGATCCGCGGCCGGGTGCCGGAGGACCTGGACCGCGCCCTCGACGCCCTGCCGGACGACTGCGAGCCGGTCGTGATGACCACCGGGACCCTCGTGTACGTGCCGGGTGCCGGGCGGCAGCAGCTCGTCGACCGCCTGCGTGCGCGGGGCGTGCGCTGGGTGGCGCTCGAGCGGACCGGGATCCTCGCCGGGGTCGCGGCGACGCTGCCGCCCGACGTCGACCCCGCCGATCCGGACGCGTTCGCGACGCTCTCCCTCGACGGTCGGGCGCTCGCCGTGTCCGACGCGTTCGGCACCCGGGTCCGGTGGTTCGGCCGGACGCTCGGCTGAGCGGGTTCCGCGACAGTCCAGCGCCGTGCCAGGGTCGACCCGCAGAGCGCCCCTACGATGTGCGAGACCTGCAACCCGTCCGCGATCGGAACCAGTGTGACCGCCCTCCCCACCGACGAGCTCACCGAGCTCGCCAAGCACGTGCTCGCGTTCGAGCACGAGCGGGCGCGGCACGACCGGACGAAGGAAGCCGAGATCCGCGTCGAGTTCGACTGGTCGCCGACGCGGTACTACCAGGTGTTGAACCGGGTGATCGACTCACCGGCGGCCCTGGCGTACGACCCGCAGCTGGTCACCCGGCTGCAGCGTCTCCGCCGGGCCCGGACGAGCGCCCGCGCTGCCCGCAGTTTCGTCGCGCCCCCGGCCGACCACGAAGGACGTGAAGAGGAACGATGACGAGATTCCCGCGAGACCGGTTCGACGACGTCACCGACGGCCCCCGGGTCGGCGCGCACCGTGGTCCCGCCCGTCGGGGCGGCGGCTGGGTCGTGTTCGCCTGGGCGGCCCTCGCCACCGGCGTCCTGGTCGGTGTCGGCGTCCTCGTGCTCGCCCTCGCCAACGGCAGCGTGCAGTTCACCGAGGGCAGTGGTGGGGCGACGTCGGCTCCGTCCGCATCGGCGACCTCGACCCCGAGCCGCAGTGCCTCGGCCGGGTCGGAACCGTCCGGTGCGGCGTCCTCGCCGGCGGCCGCGGCCGCTTCCCCGGCCGACCAGAACGCGACCACGCTCGTCGTGCTGAACGGAACCTCGACGACGGGGCTTGCGGCGAACGCGTCGACGAAGCTCACCGGCGCGGGCTGGAAGGTGACGTCCACGGGCGACGCCGGAACGACCGGTTCGACGCAGACCATCGTCTACTACCAGCAGGAGTCCCAGGCGGCGCTGGCCGAGGGCATCGCGAAGTCGCTCGGCACCTCGGCGGTGCAGCGGTCGTCGGCCTTCCCGAACGCGGACGTCTCGGTCGTCCTCGGCGCTGACTTCACGGGCTGAGACCGCTGTTCCGGGGCCCTGTGTTTCCGGCACGTTGCGGATCGTGGATCGCTGCGTGAAATACGTGTCACACCCCTTGCCGAAATCGTGACACTCGGTCAGAGTCACCAGTGGTCACCCCGTGTTCGCGACAGGTCCTCACTTCGAGGGCCGGCTGCGGAGGCGGGCGAGGCGACAGCGCTCTGACCCGACGACGCCATTTGCGATGGTGTCGTCGTTCGCACCAGCAGTACCGCAGGGAGCAAGGAACATGGCCAACGGAACCGTGAAGTGGTTCAACGCCGAGAAGGGCTTCGGCTTCATCACCGTGGATGGAGGGGGCCAGGACGTGTTCGTGCACTACTCGGCCATCGACATGAGCGGCTACAAGGTCCTCGAAGAGGGCCAGGCAGTGACGTTCGACGTCGGGACCGGGTCGAAGGGCCCGCAGGCCGAGTCGGTCCGTCCCGCCTGAGTCGCAGAACCGCTTGCGAACGCGTCGTCCCCGTCGGGGGCGGCGCGTTCGTGATGTTGGTGGCCGCTGCGGGCCGGGCCGACCTGTGGAAGCGGGGCGAGCCTCCAGACTGTGTTGCACTCTCGGGTGGCGAGTGCCAGAATCGGGCTTGGCACTCGGTCACACTGAGTGCCAGAACGACCCCGATGACGACGTCCGGGAGGGACGAAGAACTCACATGGCAAAGATCATTGCTTTCAACGAAGAGGCCCGACGCGGCCTCGAGCGCGGCCTCAACCAGCTGGCCGACGCCGTGAAGGTGACGCTCGGCCCGCGCGGCCGCAACGTCGTCCTCGAGAAGAAGTGGGGCGCCCCCACGATCACGAACGACGGTGTCTCCATCGCCAAGGAGATCGAGCTCGACGACCCGTACGAGAAGATCGGTGCGGAGCTCGTCAAGGAGGTCGCCAAGAAGACCGACGACGTCGCCGGTGACGGTACGACCACCGCAACGGTGCTCGCCCAGGCACTCGTCCGTGAAGGCCTGCGCAACGTCGCGGCCGGCGCCGACCCCATCTCCCTGAAGCGCGGCATCGAGAAGGCCGTCGCGGCCGTCTCCGAGCAGCTGCTCGCCGACGCCAAGGAGATCGAGACCAAGGACCAGATCGCCGCCACCGCGTCGATCTCGGCCGCTGACCCGACCATCGGCGCGCTCATCGCCGAGGCCATCGACAAGGTCGGCAAGGAAGGTGTCGTCACCGTCGAGGAGTCGAACACCTTCGGCACCGAGCTCGAGCTGACCGAGGGCATGCGCTTCGACAAGGGCTACCTGTCGCAGTACTTCGTCACCGACCCCGAGCGTCAGGAAGCCGTCTTCGAAGACGCGTACGTCCTGATCGTCAACTCGAAGATCTCGAACATCAAGGACCTCCTGCCGGTCGTCGACAAGGTGATCCAGGCGGGCAAGCAGCTCCTGATCATCGCCGAGGACGTCGACGGTGAGGCCCTGGCCACGCTCGTCGTGAACAAGATCCGCGGCATCTTCAAGTCCGTCGCCGTCAAGGCCCCGGGCTTCGGCGACCGTCGCAAGGCCATGCTGCAGGACATCGCGATCCTCACCGGCGGCCAGGTCATCTCGGAAGAGGTCGGCCTCAAGCTCGAGAACGCGACGCTCGACCTCCTCGGTCGTGCCCGCAAGGTCGTCATCACCAAGGACGAGACGACCATCGTCGAGGGTGCCGGCGACGCCGAGCAGATCGCCGGCCGCGTCCGTCAGATCCGCTCCGAGATCGAGGCGACCGACTCCGACTACGACCGCGAGAAGCTCCAGGAGCGCCTCGCGAAGCTCGCCGGTGGCGTGGCCGTCATCAAGGCGGGTGCCGCGACCGAGGTCGAGCTCAAGGAGCGCAAGCACCGCATCGAGGACGCCGTCCGCAACGCGAAGGCAGCCGTCGAAGAGGGCATCGTCGCCGGTGGTGGCGTCGCCCTCATCCAGGCCGGCAAGGTCGCACTCGACGGTCTCTCGCTCGAGGGCGACGAGGCAACCGGCGCGAACATCGTCCGCGTGGCCATCGACGCGCCGCTCAAGCAGATCGCGCTGAACGCCGGTCTCGAGCCGGGTGTCGTCGCTGCTCGGGTCCGCGAGCTCGAGTCCGGTTGGGGCCTCAACGCCGCGACCGGCGAGTACGTCGACCTGATCGCCGCGGGCATCATCGACCCCGCCAAGGTCACGCGTTCGGCGCTGCAGAACGCTGCTTCGATCGCCGGTCTGTTCCTCACGACCGAGGCCGTCGTCGCCGACAAGCCGGAGAAGAACCCGGCCATGCCGGCCGGCGACCCCACGGGTGGCATGGACTTCTAGTCCGGACCTGCTCGGCACGGGCCCTCGTACGCTTCGCGTGCGGGGGCCCTTCCACGTGCCCGGCGGCCTGCGGCCGGGCGGCGGCCGGCCGGTCACGACTCCCCGCTCACTTCCGCCGAGCGGTCAGGAAACGTCGTTCTCCGCCCGTCCAACCGACGAATCGCGACCGGTCGGCGGCGTGCGTCCGGGCGCGTACGGGGCTGGCCCGTCCCGCACTGGAGGCGCAGCAACCGTCGTTCTCCACAGATACGTCACCGGTCGTGCGCGCTCCACACGCGTGTCCGAAGCTCGGGGATGCGCACACCTCGACCCCTTCCCGCTCCGCTGCAGGAACGACCGTTCCGGGTGCGAGACGCCGTCGACGCCGGCATCAACGCCGAGCGACTGCGCCGACGAGACCTGGCCATCCCGGTCCACGGAGTCCGCGACCGAGCGGGACGTCGAGGCTTCTCGGAGTTCGTTGCCGCCGTCGCGCTCGTCATGGCGCCCGACCAGTTCTTCAGCCACACCACTGCTGCCCGGCTCTGGGGCGCACCGCTTCCGCGGACTGTGCAGGACGGCGGCGAGGTGCACGTCTCGACGATCGGGGACGGCGTCCGGATGCGACGGCCCGGTGTGGTCAGCCATCGCATCGCCGCATCGATGCCTGTCGAGCTGGACGGCCGGAGCATCGCGAGCCCGGCGGACACCTGGTTCCAGTGCGCGGGACTGCTCGGGGTCGGAGCCCTCGTGGCAGTCGGCGACCACGTCGTCGGGAGGAGCCAGCTCGCGACCATCGACGATCTGCGAGCGGCTGTCGCACCGGGCGCCCGACACGTCGTCAGGGCTCGTACCGCGCTCGAACTCGTGCGGGCCGGCTCCGAATCGGCGATGGAGACCTGGTGGCGGTTGGCGGTCGTCGAGGCGGGGTTCGACGAGCCGGAGCTGAACCTCGATGTCCACGACGGCTCGGGGCGCTTCCTCGGCCGCGTCGACATGGCGTGGCCCGAGCACCGGATCGCGCTCGAGTACGACGGGGACCACCACCGAGAGCGCGATGTCTTCCAGCATGACCAACAGCGAGACAACGGTTTCGTGGTCAACGACTGGATCGTGGTGCACGCCACCGCGGCCGATCGTGCCCGACCCGCGGTCCTCTTCCAGCGCCTCCGTCAGGCGTTCGCCCACCGACTGGTCACAGGTCGTCGTTTCGTGATCTGACGGAGGCGGTGCGGGCCTCCCGTCAGGAGCGGTCGGACGGCTGCGGCGCGCGGTCGGCTCGTCGCCGAGTGGTCACGAACCGTCGCTCCCGCCGACGGAGAACGACGTTCTGTGACCGCTCGGCGGAACTGAGCGGGGAGTCGTGACCGCTCGGCGGGGCGGCGGCGAGGCGAGGCGGGGCGGGGCGGCGGCGAGGCCGGCCGGTACGGCCGCCCCGCGCGAAGCGACCGTCAGGACAGGGCAGGGGTGGCGGGTGCGCCCTCGCGCGGCAGCAGCGGCAGCCACACGCGGAAGGTGGCACCGCCGCCCGGGGTGTCGAACACCTCGACCGACCCGTGGTGCGCGTGCACGATGCCCGACACGATCGCGAGTCCGAGGCCCGAGCCGCCGGTGTCCCGCGCGCGCGAGGTGTCGGCTCGCCAGAAGCGCTGGAAGATCTTCTCGCGCAACTGCGGCGGGATGCCCTCACCGTGGTCGATGACGTCGATGTGGGCCATCTCGCGCTCGTCGTCCACGCCGATGCCGATCTCGATCGGGTCGTCGTGCTCGGTGAACCGCATGGCGTTGCCCATGAGGTTCGTGACGATCTGGCGGACCTTGTTCTCCTCTGCCAGGACGATCGGCGGCCGCTTGGGCAGCACGATCGTCGGCAGGGGAGTGGTCTCGTCGGTCGGGTTCTTGGTGTCGAGGCTCATCGCCCGGGTGCGCCGAGCCCTGAGGCGCGCGATCGTCTGACGTGAGAACGCGATCGGCCCGGTGGTGTTGAGCGGCGGCGAGGCGGGGACGGACGGGCTGCCGGAGACCTCGACGGCGGCACCGAAGGAGCTCATCGGCCGGACCGCCTGCGGGACGTTCTCGCCGGTGAGCGAGTCCTCGACCAGGACCTGGATCTCACGGTCCGGGTTGGAGGCCATCGTGTCGAGCGCGGAGTCGCGGGCGATGGTGACGAGGTCGACCGGGCCGAGCTCGAGCGGCTTCGACTCGTCGATGCGGGCGAGCTGCAGCAGGTCCTGCACCAGGAGGCCCATGCGCTTGGCCTCTTTCTCGATGCGGTCCATCGCCTGCGCGACGTCCTCTTCCTTGCGGAGCGCACCCATCCGGTAGAGCTCGGCGTAACCGCGCAGAGACACCAGCGGCGTCCGGAGCTCGTGCGAGGCGTCCCCGACGAAGCGGCGCATCTGGTCGATCGTGCGCTCGCGGTCCTCGAACGCGTCGTCGATCCGCTCGAGCATGGCGTTGAGGGAGCGGTTCAGCCGGCCGACCTCGGTGTTCGGGGTGTCCGCGTCGAGGCGCTGGTTGAAGTCGCCGGCAGCGAAGCGGGCAGCTGTGTCCTCGACGTTCCGCAGCGGGTCGAACGTGGCGGTGACCAGGAGGCGCGTGAGCATCGCCCCGAGCAGGATCACCGAAATGCCGAACAGCAGGAAGATGACGGTGAACTGCGCGATGGTCTGGTCGGTGCCGGCGCTGGAGACCGCGACGAGCACGTAGCCGGTCTCGGTGGCCCCGGTGGAGAGGTTCTGCAGGTTCGCGGGGATGACCTGGGCACGCCACTCGTGGTTGTGCTGCTCGTCGTACAGGCTGAAGGGCGCCGCGGTGGAGGCCGCCGACGAGAAGCGCACGCGGGAGACGTCCGGCTGCGACGGCGACTCCGTGTCGCAGATCTGCTTGCCGGCGCCGTCGTACGCGGCGACGTAGGAGCTCTTCTCGAGCACCATCGACAGCTTGCAGTACTGCTCACCGTCACTGACGTTCTGGCCTTCGAGCTGCGAGCTCGTGGTCGTCACCTGCGTGTCGAGCTGCCGCATCAGGTACGTGCTCAGGACCGTCATCGTGCCGAGCCCGGCGACGAGCAGGCCGAGCGCGACCAGGAGGACGGTGATCCCGGTGATCTTGGTGCGGAGGGAGATCGCGTCCCACCAGTGACTCATTCGCGCGTGCATGCTTCCCCAACAGTAAGCGGCGGCCGCCGGGGAGAACCCGACGGCCGCCGACAGTCAGCTGTGACTGCTCAGGAGGCCTTGGTCGCCTTGAGCATGTAGCCGAAGCCACGCTTGGTCTGGATGATCGGCTCGGCCGAGTACTGGTCGAGCTTCCGACGGAGGTACGAGATGTAGGACTCCACGATGCCGGCGTCGCCGTTGAAGTCGTACTCCCACACGTGGTCGAGGATCTGTGCCTTCGAGAGCACGCGGTTCGGGTTGAGCATGAGGTAGCGGAGCAGCTTGAACTCGGTGGGGGAGAGTTCGATCTGCGCATCGCCGATGGTGACCTCGTGCGTGTCCTGGTCCATCGTGAGTTCGCCGGCGCGGATGATCGCGTCCTCTTCGTCGTTCATCGTGCGGCGCAGGATCGCCTTGATGCGGGCGACGATCTCGTCGAGCGAGAACGGCTTCGTCACGTAGTCGTCGCCGCCGACCGTGAGACCGGTGATCTTGTCCTCGGTGTCGTCCTTCGCCGTGAGGAAGAGGATCGGCGAGGTGTAGCCCGACGAACGGAGGCGCTTGGTCACGCCGAACCCGTTCATGTCGGGGAGCATGACGTCGAGGATGATGAGGTCCGGCTCCTCTTCGAGCACGGCGGAGATCGCCTGTGCCCCGTTCCCGACCGCCCGCACGGCGAAACCGGCGAAGCGAAGCGAGGTCGTGAGGAGATCGCGGATGTTCGGCTCGTCGTCGACGATGAGGATCTTGGGTCCGTCGGTCATGTGACCATCATCTGGCTGTTCCCTGGCCGCTTCCTGGGAGCCGTTCGTGTGTCGGCTAGGGACCGGGCGCAACCGGCGGCGCGCGTCCCTACGCGACGGGCGCAGCCAGCTGGTCGGCGTCGAGGATCGTGTACGAGTACCCCTGCTCCGCCAGGAACCGCTGCCGGTTCTGCGCGAAGTCCTGGTCCACCGTGTCGCGGGTCACGAGCGTGTAGAACGACGCCGGGACCCCGTCCTTGTTCGGCCGGAGCAGACGCCCGAGCCGCTGGGCCTCTTCTTGCCGGGACCCGAACGAGCCGGACACCTGGATCGCCACGGTCGCGTCGGGCAGGTCGACCGAGAAGTTCGCGACCTTCGAGACGACGAGCACGTCGATGCTGCCTTCGCGGAACGCCTGGTACAGCCGTTCGCGCTCGTCGACGGGCGTCGCACCGGTGATCTCGGCGGCGTCCAGGGACGCGGCGAGTTCGTCGAGCTGGTCGATGTACTGCCCGATCACCAGGATCTGCTCACCGCGGTGCTTCTCGATGAGGTCGCGGACCACCGGGGTCTTCGCCGGGGACGTCGCTGCCAGTCGGTAGCGCTCGTCGTCACTCGACGCCGCGTACTCCAGGCGGTCCTCGTGCGACAGGTCGATCCGGACCTCGTAGCACTCGGCGGGGGAGATGTAGCCCTGCGCCTCGATCTCCTTCCACGGGGCGTCGTAGCGCTTCGGCCCGATCAGGGAGAACACGTCGCCTTCCCGACCGTCTTCACGCACCAGGGTCGCCGTCAGCCCCAGGCGTCGACGGGCCTGGAGGTCCGCCGTCAGCTTGAAGACCGGTGCGGGCAGCAGGTGCACCTCGTCGTAGACCACGAGGCCCCAGTCGAGCGCGTCGAGGAGCGAGAGGTGCGTGTACACGCCCTTCCGGCGGGCCGTGAGGATCTGGTACGTCGCGATCGTGACGGGCCGGATCTCCTTGACGCTGCCGGAGTACTCACCGATCTCGGCCTCGGTCAGGGTGGTGCGGCGGAGGAGCTCCGTCCGCCACTGCCGTGCCGAGACGGTGTTCGTGACGAGGATGAGCGTGGTCGCCTTGACGGTCGCCATCGCCCCGGCACCGACGAGGGTCTTGCCGGCGCCACAGGGCAGCACGACGACGCCGGAGCCCTGCTGGAAGAAGCTGTCGACGGCCTCGTGCTGGTACGGCCGGAGGTCCCAGTCCGCGGTGTCGAGGTCGATCTGGTGCGGCTGCCCCGGGGTGTAGCCGGCGAGGTCCTCGGCCGGCCAGCCGATCTTCACGAGCTCCTGCTTCACCTGTCCGCGGGCCCACGCCTGCAGTTCGACGGCGTTCTCGGAGCGTCGCTCGCCGAGCAGTGGCTGGATGCGCTTGGACCGGACGACCTCGGCGAGGACCGCCGGGTCCGACGCGGTGAGCACGAGGGCGGGCTGCTGCTCGAGCTCCTCGCCCGGGGAGTTCGCGATGACGGGGGCGTCCTCGCGCTCTTCACGCCGGATGACGAGCCGGCCGTACCGCGAGACGGTGTCCTCGATGTCCACCGTCACGCTCTGCGGCACCGGGAACTTCGCGAACCGTTCGAGCGTGTCGATCATCGACGCCGCGTCGTGCCCGGCAGCACGCGCGTTCCACAACCCGAGCCGCGTGATGCGGTACGTGTGCACGTGCTCCGGGGCGCGTTCGAGCTCGGCGAACACCGCCAACGCGTGCCGGGCGTCCTCAGCCTGAGGGTGCGCGACCTCGAGGAGCACGGTGCGGTCACTCTGCACGATCAGCGGTCCGTTCATGACGGATCAGCCTAGGCGGCGCAGCCGGTGCGTGACCCGGTTGTCCACAGCGCGACCGTCAGGCGTCGCTCTCGATGCCGACGACGAGGGACAGCGGCAGCGTCCGTTCGACGTCGACCGCGGTGTCCTTGCCGCGGACGCGCCCGGCGGCGACCGAGGTCGGCACGATCGAGAACGGCCGCTCCGATCCGTCCGGCATCCGCACGGTGACACGGATCGGCGTGCGACCGCGCACCGCCATGTCGATCTGCCGCGCCAGCCACTCCTGCTCCGGTTCCGCGTCGCCGCGTTCCGTCGTCAGGCGCAGACGCTCGACCAGCGCCCGTGCCGCCTGCTCCGGGGACCGGCTCGGTGCGCGTCGTCGGACGGGAGGCCCGGATCGCGTCTCCGGGCGCGCCCCCGCTGCGAGCACGGCCGGGTACCGCTGGTCCTCGAGCGCACTCGCCACGACGTGCGGCGGGTACTTCGTCACGAGGGTGGTCAGGTCGGGCCGCTCCCACGCCAACTGTCGGAGCTCGGCGTCGACCCCGATGAGGTCGAGCTGCTCCGGGGTGCCGTGCAGCACCGAGCCGAGGTCCCCCTCGCCACGGTCCACCACGACACTGCCGTCACGGGTCGCGACCTGGTCGATCAGGTAGGTCAGCGGCTGCGGGACCTCGGTCGCGCCGATCCGGGTGAACAGCGCCACCACGTCGTCGCGGGTGCGGCCGTCACGGAGGGCACGGCGGATCGAGTCCTCCGACACCCGGTAGCGCGCCGCCAGTCCGGGCGCCTCGAGGTCGGCGACGGCGCGGAGGTCGTCGTCGTCGGCGGGTGCGAGCGGACCCGGTGCGATGACGGTGAGGTCCGGCTGCAGGTACACCCCGTCGACCGTGCCGGGCAGGTCGGCCGCGGCGGCAGCACGGGCGGCGTCCGGGTCGTCCCCGAGCAGGGCCCGACCGGTCGTGGTCAGACGGCCGTCGACCGCGAGCCCCAGGACCCGGGCCGTGCCCGAGGCGTCGAGCAGTGCGGCGTCGAGCCAGCGGGAGCCGGCCGGGTACGCCCAGCGGCCGAGCGACACCAGGTCCCCGAGGTCGTCGTCGGCGAGGTCGAGGACCTCGGCCACCGCGGGGTCGAGCGCCGCCCGCCAGTCGTGCACGACCGTGGCCCAGCGTTCCGGCCACGAGGACCGCAGCCAGGTGTGCCCGGCGTCCGAGACCTTCCACGAGCCGTCCTCCGGATGTGCGGCCCCGATCCGGTCGAGCAGCGCCAGACGGTCCGGCACCGCGGCCGCGTCGGCACCCGCGCGCTCGCCGAGCTGTCGGGCGAGGGGCGCACCGATGCCGCCCTTCGCGAGTTCCCGCACGGCACCGGCGTCGGCGGCGCGGAGGAGCTCGGCCAGCACCGTGAGCGTCTCGAAGGCGTGCTCGGCACCGGCAGCGCGGGAGCGGTCGTCGTCGGCGACCGACTGGCGGTCGGAGGTGTCGGGGCGGTCCGGTGCCGTGCCTCCCGGAGCGTCCGTGACGAGTTCCGGGCGTGCGGCGAGTCGTGCGGCGACCGCGTCGTCCACCGCACCGGAGTCGTCGGCGAGGCCGAGCGCGACGGCCGGGGCGAGGTCCTCCGGCGAGCCACCATCACGGAGTGCGACCAGCGCGCGACGCGGGAGCCGCTCGATCGCGGCGTCCACCGCGTCGTCGGTGCGGAGTGCCTCAGCCAGGTCGAAGAAGTCCGCGATGTGCTGCGGACCGGACTCGCCGAGAGCAGCGGTCGGGAGTGCGCGGGCCAGAACGAGTCGTTCCAGCGCGTCGTCCGGGAGCTCGCGCAGTCGTGCGGCGAGGTCCGTCGTGGTCGTCATCGTCCTTCGCCGGCGTCCGGGGCGGACGTCAGCGCGCCTCTGCGCGGTGCTGCCGGGCCTTGCGCGTCCAGGTGATGGCCAGGAGCGCCAGCATGAGCACGAAGGCGATCGGCGGACCGAAGTAGACCACCCCGAGCGCGACCGGCCAGATGCCGTCGCCGGGGATCTGCTTCATCGTCAACCACCCGATGATCATGACGATGAAGCACGCCAGGATGAGGCAGACGATCCCCCCGACCATGAACGCGAGCGTGCGTTCGGTACGATTGGACGTCGCCGGGGATTCCGCAGCAGTGCGGGGGTCCCCGGTGGATCGGGTCGGCTTGGCCATCGGCCCAGGATATCCGACGCACCGCGGCCGTCCATGTAACGAGGAGTCCCAGCATGCCCAGCGGCAAGGTCAAGTTCTACGACGACCAGAAGGGCTTCGGCTTCATCTCCGGAGACGACGGCGACCAGGTCTTCCTGCACGCCTCCTCCCTGCCCGACGGTGTGACCACGGTGAAGGCCGGCACCAAGCTCGAGTACGGCGTGGTGCAGGGCAAGAAGGGGACCCAGGCGCTGACCGTCCGGATCCTCGAGGCCCCACAGTCCCTCGCCAAGATGACCCGGCGCTCCGCCGACGACATGGCCGTGATCGTCGAGGACCTCGTGAAGGAACTCGACCGGATCAGCGGTGACCTGAAGCGCGGTCGCTACCCGAAGAACGGTGAGCGGATCGCCACCATCCTGCGACACGTCGCCGACCAGTTGGACGCCTGAGATGACCACCGACCTCACCGAGCTCGCCCGCGGCGCACTGCTCGAGATCACCCCCGAAGCCACCGTCGGCAGCCCCGTCGGCACCGTGGACGAGGGGGACGGCGTCGTCTCCGTCCTCTTCGCCAACCGCATGCCCGGCTACCCGGGCTGGCGCTGGACCGTCAGCATCGCGCACGTCGAGGGTGACGAGCCCACGGTGCTCGAGGTCGAGCTGATGCCCGGCGACGGGTCGCTGCTCGCCCCGGAGTGGGTGCCGTGGTCCGAGCGGCTGGCGGACTACCGCGCGGCGCAGGACGACGAGGGTGACGAGGAGTCGGACGAGGACGAGGACGACTTCGACGAGGACGACGAGGACGACGACGAAGACGACGAGTCGGATGGCGACGAAGACGACGACGAGTCGGAAGACGAGGACGAGGACGACGAGGACGATGTCCCGCCGCCTCCTGCCCGTGGCCGTCGCCGCACCCGACGTGTCCGCCCGGTCGACCCCGACGACGACCTGGACCTCGAGCAGCTCGACAGCACCGAGGTCGACCCCGGCTTCCACCGGTCCTGACCCCGCAACACGCGCTGTCTCCCTGAAACGCAACGGGGGCGGCATCTCGCAGTGGTACTCCGTTGCGTGATGCCGCCCCCGTTGCGTTCCGCGGGAGGGCGAGGGCTAGCTCGCCAGAGCGGCGACCACGTGGTCGATCGCCCGCGTCAGCAGTGTGACGTCGTCCGGGTCGATCGCGGTGAACGTCGCGACGCGGAGCTGGTTCCGGCCGAGCTTCCGGTACGGCTCGGTGTCGACGATGCCGTTCTGACGGAGCGTGGCGGCCACGGCCTTCGCGTCGATGGAGTCGTCGAGGTCGATCGTGACGACGACCTGCGAGCGATGCGCCGGGTCGGTGACGAACGGCGCCGCGTAGTCGGACGCCTCGGCCCAGTCGTACAGCGTCGCGGACGACGTCTTCGTGCGGAGGTCCGCCCACGCCAACCCGCCGGACTGGTTCATCCAGCGCACCTGGTCGTCGAGGAGCAGCAGGGTCGTGATCGCCGGGGTGTTCAGCGTCTGGTTCAACCGGCTGTTGTCGACGGCGTTCTTGAGCGACAGGAACTCCGGGATGTACCGGCCCGACGCGGCGATCCGCTCGACACGCTCGATCGCGGCGGGGGAGAACAGCGCGAGCCAGAGCCCGCCGTCGGAGGCGAAGTTCTTCTGCGGCGCGAAGTAGTACACGTCCGTCTGGTCCACGTCGAACGCGGCACCACCGGCAGCGCTCGTGGCGTCGACGACGGTGAGCGCGCCGGGGTCCCCGGCGGCGCGGACGACCGGGGCCATGACGCCCGTCGAGGTCTCGTTGTGCGGGTAGGCGTAGACGTCGACGCCCGCGACGATCTCGAGCTCGGCGCGGGATCCGCCAGGGGCCTCGACGACGTGCGGTGCCTCGAGCCAGGGTGCGCCGGCAGCCTTGGCGAACTTCGACCCGAACTCGCCGAAGGACAGGTTCTCGGCCCGGCGCTCGATGAGGCCGAAGGCCGCGGCGTCCCAGAAGGCGGTCGAGCCGCCGTTGCCGAGGACGACCTCGTAGCCGTCCGGCACCTGGAACAGGTCGGCGAGGCCCTGGCGGACCGATCCGACCAGGTCCTTGACGGGCTTCTGGCGGTGCGACGTCCCGAGGACCGTGGCGCCGCGGGTGACGAGGGTCTCGAGCTGCGCTCCGCGGATCTTCGACGGACCACATCCGAAGCGGCCGTCGGTGGGGAGGAGGTCGGCTGGGATGACGATGTCTGCCATGGGCCGATCCTAGCGACGGCGGGGGTCCGCCCGACCTGGACCGACCGGACGGGACGGCGGACCGGCGGCTGTGTGGCGGGGCCGTGCCGGGCCTCCCGTCCGCCGTCCGCGCACAGCGCACGGTGTCGGTGCCGGCTGGTCGGTCCCAGCAAGTAGTGTGGGACGGGCTGGGCCCGGACCATGAGAGGCGGACCGTGACCGATCTCGTCGACACCACGGAGATGTACCTCCGCACCATCCTCGACCTCGAAGAAGAGGGGATCGTGCCGCTGCGCGCCCGGATCTCGGAGCGCCTCGGCCACTCCGGTCCGACGGTGTCGCAGACGATCGCACGGATGGAGCGCGACGGCCTCGTCGTCGTCTCCGGGGACCGACACCTGGAGCTCACCGACACCGGTCGTTCCCGTGCCACCCACGTGATGCGCAAGCACCGGCTGGCGGAGCGCCTGCTCGCCGACGTCATCGGCCTGGACTGGGCGTTCGTCCACGACGAGGCCTGCCGCTGGGAGCACGTGATGAGCGAGCAGGTGGAAGTGCGCCTGCTGGAGATGCTCGGCAACCCGACGGAGTCGCCCTACGGCAACCCGATCCCGGGGCTGGCGGAGATCGGCGGCCCCACGGCTGCCGGGTTCCTCGACGGCGTGCACAACATCGTGGCCGCCACCGACGACACCGACGCCGTGGCGACCGGGGTCATCCGCCGTCTGGGCGAGCCCGTGCAGTTCGAGCCGGAGCTGCTGCACCAGCTGCGGTCGGCCGGCGTGATGCCGGGCCGGACGGCCAGCGTGCAGCGAGCCGGGGCGTACGTGTCGGTCCGCGTCGAGGGCGAGGACTCGGGCATCGAACTGCCGACCGAGGTCGCGCAGCACGTCTACATCAGCGTCGACTGAGAAGCGAGACCAGGACCTGATCGACGGGAAGCCCTGGTGGATGGCGGGACGATGACGACGACGACCACCACACGATGGACCACGGCGAGGCGCGCCGTCGCGGGCATCCTCGTCATGACGGCCACCACCACCGTGCTCGCAGGTTGTGTCCTGCGGGGACCCGACACCGCAGCACCAGGACGAACGGAGCCGACCGTGGACGCCGACACCGCGAAGCAGCAGATGATCGAAGCCGTCGACGACGCCACCGGACGACTCGGTGGGGAGTGGAAGGCGCGCACCGGCCCGGACTACCCGGAAGACTGCGAACTCGAGGACGGCACGCCAGGGGCGCAGTGGCGCTCCCTGACCGGGAGCACGCTCGAGGGGTCGCCCGACGAGGACGCCACCCGCATGGAGGAGCACTGGAAGTCCCAGGGGATGCAGGTCGTCCGCCGCGAGTCGAGCGACGGTCCGGCGGTCATCGGCAGCGGTGGCGGGAAGATCGCGTCGATCAGCGCGTACGCGTACCCCGGGAACTACACCGTGCAGGCGGTCTCGATGTGCTTCCCCGGCAACGCCGACGACATCGCCGAGGACCTCTCCGGCGAGTGACGTGTCGCCCGCTAGCACAGCCCGGGCTGAGGTACCGGGCGTCACAGCACGAGGGTCTGTTGGTGGACCGGGATCGCCGCGGTGAGCTCGCGCCTGGGTCCTCGTGGTGGCGAACCATACGGGGTACGAGCCGGGGGTACAAGACCGGTTCTGGGCCGATCTGCATGGTCCGGCCCGCCTGAGAGAATCGGTAAGACCCTCTGACCAGGGGTTCTTCACCGAATCGTTACCGGATCACGGTTTCATCTCGACATGGCGACAGTGCACCCGTACACTCGACGAGTCCCCGGGAGCAGCGATCGCGGGGGCCCGTGGCAGGACGTCTCATGACCCGTCTCCTGCCTGAGTCGGAAACGATGACGAACGGATGGGGTCGTACGCGCCGGGCCACCCTCCCGGCGGGTGCTGACGAGGCGCCGGAGACTCCCCCTTGACCCACACCGGAACCGCCGCGGACGACTCGACGACCGCGAACCCGACGAACACCGGTGACGCCGCAGCTCCCCTCACCCGCAGGGCAGCACGCGAAGCAGCGGAGCGCGCCTCCCGCCGCCCGCTCGCCCGCACGGCGTCCACCCCGGCCCGCACGGCCTCCGCCCCGGTCGCCCGCACGCAGGCCCCGCGCACGGCGGCCACCCCGGTCCGTGCCGGTAGCGCGCTCGGCGTCGCCCGCACCGCGACCCCCGCTCCGAAGCCGACCGCTGCCTCGCGCAAGCGCCGCTTCATGGCCCCCGTGGTCCTTGCGGTCGCCGCCGGCATGTTCGGCACGATGGCCGTCCCCGCCGCCTTCGCGAGCACGCAGCCGAGCACCACAGCCGAGACGGCCCAGCAGTCGCTCGTCGCCGCCCAGTCGCAGGAGTTCGACGTGTCGGCAGCAGCCGGCGTCGCCGACACCTCGCGCGACGGCTTCGGTGCGACCTCGACCGCGACGCTCACCGCCCGCGCCGACGCCGAGCGTGCGAAGCAGGTCGAGGCCGCCCGCGCCGCCGCTGCCGCCCAGTACGCCTACAAGGGCAAGACGGCGAAGGACTACCTCGCCAGCTCGACGACGAACACCGCGAGCACGACGTCGTCCGCCGCGACGGCCGCCACCCCGGTCCCCGCCGGCACCCCGTTCTCGCTGCCGGCAGTCGTCGCGACCGCGAAGCAGTACATCGGCACCCCGTACGTCTTCGGCGGCGCCACCCCGGCTGGCTTCGACTGCTCCGGGTACGTCATGTACGTCTACGCGCAGTACGGCATCAACCTGGCGCACTCGGTCCCGCTGCAGGACCAGGCCGGCACGACGATCCCGACCTCCGAGGCCCAGCCCGGCGACGTCGTCATCTTCAACAACGAGGCGCACGACGGCTTCTACATGGGCAACGGCATGATCATGGACGCCCCGAAGCCCGGCGGCGCGGTCTCGATCCGCCCGATCTGGACGAGCGACTACCACATCGTCCGCTTCGGGATCTGACGACCAGACCCCACCCTCCGGTGACCCCGGCCGACGCGCTGCCGTCGAGCATGTGAACACCGTCAGAACCGGCCCCGCACCTCTCGTGCGGGGCCGGTTTCTGGGTTAGCCTGCACGCATCGGTTCGACTCGACCCGAACGGGAGACCACATGTCGACGTCACGCACGACCCGCACCATGGGTCGGCGCGCGCGCGTCGACATACGGACGACCACCGCCTGCGTGCCCCGGCACGCGCGCGACTGACCAGAGCACTGCCCTGACGGGTGGTGCTCTTCGTGTTTGCGGACCTCCCCGCCCCTGGCGGAGCGGTCCGGCCGGCCCCTGCCCCGGGGTGCCGGTGGCTCTGATCACCCGCTCGACGCCGACCGGCCCGGTGCCCGTACCGCCTGGAAGCCGTCCAGGCACGTCGGAAGGGAACCCATGCGCACTCTCGTCCTCAACGCCGGTTACGAGCCCCTCGCGGTGATCTCGTTCCGTCGAGCCCTGGTCCTCGTCATGAACCAGAAGGCCTCCGTCGTGGCCGCCGACACCATGCACCCGGTCACGGGCGCGGCCGTCAGCTTCGACCGTCCGTCCGTGATCATCCTCACCCGGTACGTGCGGATCCCGCAGTCCCGGCTCATCCCGGTGTCCCGCCGCGGGGTCCTCCGCCGCGACGCCAACCGCTGCGCCTACTGCGGCCGGAACGCCACCACGATCGACCACGTGCAGCCCAAGTCGCGCGGTGGTCGGGACTCGTGGGAGAACCTCGTCGCGTGCTGCCTGGCGTGCAACAACGTCAAGGGGGACCGCACTCCGCGGGAGATGGGCTGGGCACTGCGCTTCCCGCCGAAGGCCCCGCACGGGTCGGCGTGGGTGGTGCGCGGGATCGAGCGTCCGCAGCCGGACTGGGACGAGTACCTGGTCGCCGCGTAGGCGGCGTCGCTGCCGCGAGGCGGACGGGAGGCCCGTGGTGCGGTGACCACGGG